>JAFWDX010000063.1 GCA_017515945.1 Blautia sp.
GCGGGCTCCACCTCATCCTTCGTCGTCACACGCATGGCTCTGGCGCCCATCGCCTCTGCGACCTTCACGAAATCCACGTCATCGTTCAGCACCGTATGGGAATAACGCCCGCCGTAAAACAGCGTCTGCCACTGCCGCACCATGCCCAGCACATGATTGTTGAGCACGATCTGGACTAAAGGTCTGCCGCAGCGCACAGCCGTCGCCATCTCATTCATGTTCATGCGGAAGCACCCGTCGCCGGCGATATTGACGACGGTCTTGCCCGGGCAGCCGGCTCCGGCTCCGATCGCAGCGCCGAGTCCGTAGCCCATGGTTCCCAGTCCGCCGGATGTAAGGAAGGTCCGCGGACGGTCATAGCGGAAATACTGTGCCGCCCACATCTGATGCTGTCCCACATCCGTGGTGATGATGGCGTCCCCGCCCGTGAGACGATATAAGGTCTCAATGATATACGGACCGGTCAGGATATCCTGATTATATCTCAGGGGATATTTCTCCTTCAGATCCCGGATATGTCCGGTCCACTCCGGATGCGTCATGGCCGGTACTTTTTTCAGCACGCGGCGCAGCACCTCTCTCAGGTCGCCGATGACGCAGGCATCCACCATCACGTTCTTGTTGATCTCGGCGGCGTCCACGTCGAACTGCAGGATCTGCGCATTCTTTGCGAATGTCCGGGCATTGCCTGTGACTCTGTCGCTGAAACGGGCTCCCAGGACGATCAGCAGATCCGCCTGCATGACGCCCAGATTGGAGGCCTTTGTCCCGTGCATGCCCAGCATGCCGGTGTAGAGGGGATCTGATCCGGGGAAGGCGCCTTTGCCCATCAGGCTGTCGCACACCGGCGCGTCGATCTGTCTGGCCAGCTCACGCACCTCTGCGGACGCATCCGAAAGGATCGCGCCGCCGCCCACAAAGATGAAGGGCTTTTTCGCAGCCTTGATCATCGACACGGCCTGCTCGATATCCGCCTCACGGATCTTGGAAGTCTCCCTGCGGATCTCCACCGGGCCGCAGGGTGTATATTCGGTCACCGCGGCCGTGACATCCTTGGGCACATCGACCAGGACAGGACCGGGACGCCCGCTCCTGGCGATCCTGAAAGCGCGGCGGACCGTATCCGCCAGGCTCTCCACATTTTTGACGATAAAGCTGTGCTTGGTCACCGGCATCACGATCCCGGCGATGTCCACCTCCTGGAAGGAGTCCTTGCCCAACAGAGGGTTGGCCACGTTACAGGTGATCGCCACCAGCGGCACCGAATCCATGTAAGCCGTGGCGATCCCCGTTACCAGGTTGGTGGCTCCCGGTCCTGATGTGGCCAGGCACACACCCGTCCTGCCGGTCGCCCGGGCATAGCCGTCAGCCGCATGGGCAGCGCCCTGCTCATGGGAAGTCAGCACGTGGCGGATCTTGTCGCGGTATTTGTACAGGGCATCGTATACGTTCAGGATCGCGCCTCCGGGATATCCGAAGACCGTGTCCACGCCCTGCTCAAGCATGCATTCTATAATGATATCTGAACCGTTTAACTGCAAATCCGTAATTCCTGCCGCTAAAACATATACAAATATGTATATGCCAGATGATTCGCTACAATCTCGCGATTTGTAGTTGCTGCTTCAACGTATATGCTTCTGCGGTTTTTAACGCGCTACTCACAGATTTTGTATACTCCACAGCCGTAAATTTCCGACTAGCCATCGGTATACGCCTATATATCCCTTTCTCCGGGATAAATATAAGCTTTTATCATCTAAATAGCTTTTCCTTTCTTTTTTTATAACTCTATTTTGCAAGACTATTTCAACTGGTGGTCCGTCTCAATCAGATTTAAACTTAAAGTGCCATATTGGCTTCATAGGCAAGGCGGGCGAAGGCGCCGTAGCGGGCTACGGCAACTGAGCCCAACGCAGCATATGAAGGCAGCTTTTATTTCCGGGGGATCTCAAGGATCGCGCCGCGGTTGCCGCTGGTCACCATGGCCGCATACCGGGCAAGGTAACCTGTCGTCACCTTCGGCTCACGCGGCTGCCAGGCCGCACGCCTCCTGGCGAGCTCCTCCTCGTCCACCAGCAGCTCGAGAGAGTAATTCGGGATATCCACACGGATCCGGTCTCCCTCCTGCACCAGCGCGATCGGGCCGCCCACAGCGGCTTCGGGAGATACATGACCGATGGAAGCGCCGCGGGACGCGCCGCTGAAACGGCCGTCGGTGATCAGAGCCACGCTCGAACCCAGACCCATACCGGCAATGGCAGAGGTGGGATTGAGCATCTCTCTCATGCCGGGGCCGCCTTTGGGGCCTTCATACCGAATAACGACCACATCACCGGGAACGATCCGGCCGCCCTTGATGGCGTCGATGGCATCCTCTTCACAGTCAAAAACGCGGGCCGGTCCTTCATGGACCATCATCTCCTCCACGACCGCCGAGCGCTTGACAACGCTCCCGTCCGGAGCCAGATTTCCCTTGAGCACGGCCAGGCCGCCCGTAGCGGAATACGGATTGTCCAGAGGACGGATGACCTCGGGATTCAGATTTACACAGTCTTTTATGTTCTCGCCGACCGTCTTTCCGGTCACGGTCATGCATTCGGTATGGAGCAGACCAATTGATGCCAGCTCATTCATGACCGCATAGACGCCGCCCGCCTCGTTCAGGTCCTCCATGTAGGTGGGACCGGCCGGTGCCAGATGGCACAGGTTGGGCGTTTTGGCGCTGATCTCATTGGCAAAGCTGATGTCAAAGTCCATGCCGATCTCATGGGCGATGGCCGGCAGATGGAGCATGCTGTTGGTGGAGCATCCGAGCGCCATGTCCACGGTGAGCGCGTTGAGGATGGCTTCGCGTGTCATGATATCCCGGGGACGGATGTTCCTGCGGTACATTTCCATGACCTGCATGCCGGCGTGCTTGGCCAGACGGATCCTCTCGGAATAAACGGCCGGAATGGTGCCGTTGCCCTTCAGGCCCATGCCGAGTGCCTCGGTCAGGCAGTTCATGCTGTTGGCGGTATACATGCCGGAACAGGAACCGCAGGTCGGGCAGGTCTTGTTCTCGCATTCCGTCAGGCCCGCTTCGTCGATCTTTCCGGCCGCATAGGCGCCGACCGCCTCAAACATGCTGGAAAGGCTGGTCTTGTGACCGTTCACATGGCCGGCCAGCATGGGGCCGCCGCTGACAAAAACGGTCGGCACATTGATCCTGGCCGCGGCCATCAGCAGGCCGGGAACGTTTTTGTCACAGTTCGGGACCATGACGAGGGCGTCAAACTGATGGGCGATGACCATCGCTTCGGTGGAATCGGCGATCAGGTCACGCGTCACCAGAGAGTATTTCATGCCGATATGCCCCATGGCGATCCCGTCGCAGACCGCGATGGCCGGGAAGACGATGGGCGTGCCGCCCGCCATGGCCACACCCTGGCGCACGGCATTGACGATCTTGTCCAGATTCATGTGTCCGGGCACGATCTCATTATAGGAGCTGACGATACCCACCAAAGGACGTTCCATCTCCTCCGCGGTAAGCCCGAGGGCATTGAACAGGGAACGATGAGGCGCCTGAGCGGAGCCTTTTTTTACCGCATCACTTTTCATAATTCTATCTCCTGTAAAGCAAAAGATGCCGCAGTGCGGCATCTTAAGGGGAAACTGTTATCAGGCGGAGGCCTGATCTGCTTTCTCAACCTCTGCGATGGACTGCTTTCTCATGGGGATCCGGCAGTTTTTGTTATTGCCGAACTCAACAATGACATCCTCGTCGGTCATATCAATAACCACCCCGTAGAAACCGCCCGTTGTGACCACACTGTCGCCCACCTCCATGTCGTTGAGCATGGCGGAGATACGCTTCTGCTCCTTGCGCTGAGGGCGGATCATCATGAAATACATAAGGGCCACCAGCATGACAATCCATATAATGCTGAATCCGAGACTGGCTGTATTGCTATCCATTTTCACTTCCTCCATTTCTTTTTTAAATGCCCTGCCAGCAGGCATCAGATCCTGCTGCTCCTCCCGTCAGAGAGGAATGACTATATAAATCCAAACCATGATACACAAAAACTGTCCATACTTCAAGTATTTTCTGCACCGGATTCGGAAGCAAACCCTTCCAGCCGCATCTTTTTATATGAAGGGAACCTGTCCTCATCGATCGCCTGGCGGATCTCTTCCATCAGATGATTGTAGAACCACAGGTTATGCAGCACACACAGCCGCATGCCCAGCATCTCGCCGGCCTTGAGCAGATGACGGATATACGCTCTCGAATAATCTCTGCAGGCCGGACAGCCGCAGCCCTCCTCGATGGGGCGCAGATCCATTTCATACCGGGCATTGAAAAGGTTCAGTTTGCCGTGATTCGTATAGACATGGCCGTGACGGCCGTTCCGACTGGGATACACACAGTCGAAAAAGTCCACGCCCCTGTCCACTCCCTCCAGGATGTTGGCGGGGGTTCCGACACCCATCAGATAGGTGGGCTTATCCTGAGGCAGGTACGGGACCACCTCATCCAGGATGTGATACATCTGTTCATGGGTCTCCCCTACCGCCAGGCCTCCGACCGCGTATCCATCCAGATCCAGCTCTCTGATCCTTTTCGCGTGCTCGATCCGGATATCCTCAAAGATCGCGCCCTGATTGATCCCAAAGAGCATCTGCTGCGGATTGATGGTATCGGGCAGGGCGTTCAGCCTGGCCATCTCCGCTTTGCAGCGCTCCAGCCACCGGGTGGTCCTGTCCACGGACTGCACGACATAATCCCTGTCAGCCATGCTGCTCGGGCACTCGTCAAAAGCCATGGCGATGGTGGATCCCAGATTGGACTGGATCCGCATGCTCTCCTCCGGGCCCATAAAGATCCGGTGGCCGTCAATATGGGACTGGAAGGTCACCCCCTCCTCCCTGATCTTGCGCAGCCCTCTGAGGGAAAAGACCTGAAATCCGCCGGAATCTGTCAATATGGGACGGTCCCAGTTCATAAACCGGTGCAGCCCTCCCATCTGCCGGATCTTTTCGTCTCCGGTGCGCACATGCAGGTGGTAGGTATTGGACAGCTCCACCTGCGTCCCGATCTCACGCAGATCCCGCGTGGACACGGCGCCCTTTATGACGCCCACCGTTCCGACGTTCATAAAGACCGGCGTCTCGATCACGCCGTGGACCGTGGTGAGACGGGCACGCTTGGCTCTGCCCTGGGTTTTTATCAGCTGATATTTGCTCATGTTGTCCTCTCTATCGCAGTTATTTATCTGTAGACGGGAGGGCCGCCCCCTTTACCTCAGCTCAAAGAAATCCTCAACGCGGTTTTTCCCATCAAACAGGCAGTTGTACTGCAGGATGAGTCACGGGGACAGGTTCCTTGACTCGCACATATGTGTAAGTCAAAGGACCCGTCCCCGTAACTCATCACACATATGTGTGAGTCAATGAACC
>JAFWDX010000064.1 GCA_017515945.1 Blautia sp.
CTGGCCACCCTGGCTCAAGCCACTCAACAGATTCTCCATGAACATCCGTTATATCCGAAATTCTGATCTCCCTTTGTCTGCCCTGTGCTCCCGGCAGAGAGAGAAGGATCTTTCTCCCGACGACATCGATCCTGGCTATTTGCCCTGTAATGGTCTCGTAACGGCCGCCGTCTTTCAGCAGATCCGGTTCAAAATATGTAATGGAAATAACCGGCTTTCTGCCATTTCTCAGCATGTCATCAATGAGTTTGAATTTCTGATTCAGTTTCTCCAGAGCAGTTTCACTGAGCTCAATCTTCTTCTCGGTCAGGCGCTGTTCCTCGGAAATCATGTCGCTGTATCCTGTAAGGGCATCAAAAGGAGAGAACTGAGCGGCACGGTCATAAAGACTCATGTGGGGTCTGGTCGGGCTCTGCCAGTGAGGATGATCAATAATGTCCGGGTAGATGTCCCTTCCGTTTGGTTCACCGTCTTTCAGGCCTTTGGTCATGGTTCACCTTCTCCCCGCAGTATCTTCTATCTGCTGTGTTTTACCAGCCGATGGCGTGGAAGCTGATGCTGAAGCATTTCCCGCACGATGACCGCCGATCTGGCTGTTCCGCATGGTTGTCGTTGCGCCTTCGAGCAGGTTCATTCCCTTCAGAACGGCATTCTTGCCAAACTTTTCCTGGAGAAGGAGAGTGGCTTTCTGCATCCGCTTTTCTTTCTCATCCTGTTGCCGTTCTTCCTCTTTCTTTTTCTCAAGGGCGTCATAATCTATGAACAGACTCATCTGTTCCGGGGCTTCCGCTGGGATCTCATCTTCTTTTATGAGATTTACAGCGGTGATGTTGACACGGCGGACGGTGAGATCCGGGTCCACAATGCGGTCGAACAGTTCCATCATACAGGCCATGATCCGCTTTGTGGAGCATGTCCAACGGTCCAGATTTCCGGTCCCGTGGGCGTGTTTGGGAGCAGGCCGGCCATAGTAGTCAAGGCTTACGACACCTCTGTATTTTTTTCCTGTCGAAGTATATTGGTATTCATTGTCTTTTTGAGTCCGGCCATGGCGGGAAAGGGTGACGGACGTACGATCATAATTCACCGTCAGCTCGATTTTCTTTGTCACGAGCCCTTTTCTGACCAGGTCCAACACCAGTAACTCCGTCATTTCCCGTACGATCAGCTTTGCCTTTTCGAATGTGTAAGGCTCCATGAGGACCTGACCGGCTCCGAGGCTGTTGCTTTGCGGTTTGTAGGCTTTGATCGTAGCCACATCCGTGGGTTCCCAGCCCCAGGCATGGTCAATGACCAGTTCCGCATTGATGCCGAGTGAATCATAAAAAAGGTCTTCATTTTTTTCGCTCAGCCTGGCGATATCACCCATGGTGTAACATTTGAGCGCCTCCAGGCGCCTTGCAGTCCCTGGCCCGATCCGCCAGAAGTCCGTGAGCGGTTTGTGACACCAGAGAAGCTCCCGGTAAGATCTTTCATCAAGCTCCGCGATCCGGACGCCGTCTTTATCAGACGGCACATGCTTGGCCACGATGTCCATGGCGACCTTTGCCAGGTAAAGATTTGTTCCGATCCCTGCCGTGGCAGTGATCCCCGTTGTGGAAAGAACCTCCCGGATCATCGTGATCGCCAGTTCGTGCGCTGTCATGCGGTAGGTGCTTAAGTATGCGGTGACGTCCAGAAAACATTCGTCTATGGAATATATGACGATGTCTTCCGGACTTACATACTTCATATAGATAGAAACGATCTTTGTACTGATCTCCTCATAGTACTTCATACGCGGCGGCGCGATATAAAAAGTCATCTCCAGAGAGGGGTCTGCTTCCAGCTCCGGCGCATAAAAGGAAGAACCGCTAAAATGATACTTCTGGTCCTCACCCCGTTTAACAACACCGAGCCGGATGGCTTTTTTCAGCCGCTCAGCATTGACCTCCTTAACCCGCTGGATGACTTCAAAAAGCCTTGCCCTGCCCGAAATACCATAAGCTTTAAGGGAAGGAGACACCGCCAGGCAGATGGTCTTTTCTGTGCGCGATTCATCAGCCACGACCAGATTGGTAGTCAGA
>JAFWDX010000065.1 GCA_017515945.1 Blautia sp.
CAAAAGTTGAACAGCCGTAACTGTTCAGTCAGCACCTCGCATTTACTGCGAGGTGCGTGGAACAAAAGATCAACAGCCAAGGCCAGGCGCACTTCTAATGCGACGAAAGGAGCCTGCGCCTCCCAAGGGACGCCTTCGGTGTGGCCTCGTAACTGTGAAGGAGCTTGTGACTGAACAGTTACAAAATACGTAAACCTGACATGGAAGATGTGACGAATTCGGTCCTGATGCGGCCGGCTGATATAGAAAGAAAAAGCTTTGAGATCATCAGAGAAGAGCTGGGGGATACACCGCTGCTGCCAGGGACAGAGCAGATCGTTCTCCGGTGTATACATACCTCCGCTGATTTTGACTATGCCCATACGCTTTTCTTTTCGGATGGCGTTGTCGGACGGGTATTGCGCGCGATCCGGGAGGGAGCTGCCATCGTGACGGATACGCATATGGCAAAGGCCGGGATCAATAAAAAAATCCTGGAAAGCTTTGGAGGGAGAATATACTGCTTTATGTCTGATGAAGATGTGGCCGCAGCTGCTCGGCAGCGGCAGACCACGCGGGCGGTGATCTCCATGGAAAAAGCAGCAGCTTTGAAGGAGCCTCTGATCTTTGCAGTGGGAAATGCACCGACTGCGCTTTTGCGCCTGTGTGAGCTGCATGAAGAGGGGCTTGTCGATCCCGCTGCGGTGATCGGTGTACCGGTTGGTTTTGTAAATGTCATTGATTCAAAGGAAAGGCTCATCGGCTCAGGCATGCCCTGCATTGCTGCCAGAGGAAGAAAAGGCGGCAGTAATATTGCCGCCTGTATAATAAATGCCTTTTTGTATATGCTTTCCGATGACAGAGGATACTAATTATGAGCACAAAACGCTATTTCCCATTATTTGTGGATCTTTCGGATAAAAAAATCGTTATCGTAGGAGGAGGAAAAGTCGCTACCCGCAGGGTCAAAGCCCTGCTGGCTTTTACACAGAATATTACAGTAGTGGCTCCTTACCAGACTTCGGACATTCAGGCCCTTTCCATGGCAGGGCACCTGACCATCGAATCACGCCCTGTGCGCAGGTCGGATTTCCTGAATGCTTTCCTGGTGCTCGCCGCCACCGATGACCGTAAGCTGAATGAAACGATCTGTGATATCTGCCGGGATGAGGGTATATTTGTCCATGTAGAGGATGTGCAGGAGGACTGTGACTTCATCTTTCCGGGGATCTGCATACAGGACAGCCTGGTGGTGGGCGTGACCTCACATGAAAAAGAACATGCACGCGCAAAGATCCTCCGCGCCTCCATTCAGAAAATGATGGAACAGCTGCCTCCGAGATATGGCGATGAGGAAGAGCCGGAGGATGAACAGGAGTGAATGCGAGGTGCTGACTGACCAGTTACGAACAAGATTCACTCTGACAGGAATATGTGTAAAGCTGTGAAAAGTGGACTTGTTGCAGAAAGGGCTTTATGATATAATTTTCTGCAGATGTACACAAATAATTCCTATTCCCTACAAATGTGCAGGAGGCAGGGCAATGGTTGAAAAAAAATACGTGGCATATGTTGGTTCCTATACCCATGGCTCGAGCAAAGGCATACAGGTTTTTGATGTAAATGTAGAAGAGGGTACGCTTTCGCTGCGCAGTGAGACACCCGCCAGCAACGCATCTTATGTGGCCTGCTCGAAAAACCGCAAATACCTTTATTCCATTGAGGATGAAGGCGTGGCTGTTTTCGCCAGGGATCATAACGGAGACCTGACCAGGATCAACAGCGTGGATATCGATGGCATGCGCGGCTGCTTTCTTGCCACGGATGTAGATGGCAAATATCTTTATGTGGCCGGATATCATGACGGTAAGGTGACTGTAGTCCATACACATCAGGACGGCCGCCTGGGGAGCCTGATGGACGGTGTGTTCCATACCGGCCTGGGCAGTGTGGCCGAGCGGAATTTCCGCCCTCATGTGAACTGTGTCCGTCCGACACCGGACAACAAATACCTCTGCGCCGTGGATAACGGGATCGATCAGGTCAAGATCTACCGGATCAACAAGCGTACCAACAAGCTGGAGCTCGCGGATATTCTGCGCTGCCCGAGAGAGAGCGGTCCCAGGATCATCCGTTTCAGCAAGGATGGAAGGTTTGCATATATCATTTTTGAGCTCAGCAATGAGATCAAGGTGTACAGCTATGACGGCAGCGGTAAGAATCCGGAGTTTGAACTCCTGCAGAGCATAACGACCCTGACCGATGAGCATGATTCGGATGCGAAGCACAATGCGGCCTCCGGTCTTGCGCTCTCCATAGACGGTTCGCATCTGTTCTGCACGACAGCCGGAGAGAATACCGTATCCATGTATGAAGTCGACAAAGAGACAGGTCTGCTGACCAAAAAGTTCACACTGCCGATCAGCGGCGACTATCCTAAGGACCTGGTGATCTTCCCGGACGGGAACCACATTGCCGTGGCGAACCAGTCAAGCAACACGGTGACGACATTTACCGTCGATTATGAAAAAAATCTGCTTATCCAGAAAGGCCGTCCGATCAAGGTCGACTCTCCGAACTGCATCAACATGTGGTCTGTACCCAGGGATGAGATTGATACGGATGAGAAAGAACATAACTGATATTAAAAAAGTGTATTTTTAAGGGGGGCGGAGAACCGTCCCCCCTTTGTTATGCGGGAGGTCTGCCAGCCATGAATCAATCCACCTTTGGTACCCGTTTTACTGTTTCCACCTGGGGAGAATCCCATGGTCCTGCGCTGGGCGTAGTTATAGATGGCTGTCCGGCAGGTCTCGATCTGTGCGAAGGAGATATCCAGGCTTACCTTGACCGGCGAAAACCCGGACAGAGCCGCTTTACCACCGCGCGAAAGGAAGAGGACAGAGCGGAGATCCTCTCCGGCGTTTTTGAAGGAAAGACTACGGGTACTCCGATCTCCATCCTGATCCGCAACAAGGATCACCGGTCGGCAGACTATGGTAATCTGGCAGCGGCATACAGGCCAGGGCATGCGGATTTCACCTTTGACCGTAAATTCGGGCTGCGTGACTACCGGGGAGGCGGCAGATCCTCTGCCAGAGAGACTGCGGCCCGCGTAGCCGCCGGTGCGGTAGCGGCAAAGCTCCTTTCACAGATCGGCGTTCAGCTCCAGGCCTACACCAAGGCGATCGGCCCGGTCTGGGTGAAAAATCCTGATCCTGCGCAGATCACTCTCAACCCCCTGTATATGCCTGACGCAGAAGCGGCCGCACGTGCCCAGTCTTTTCTGGACGAGTGTATAGCCGCAGGCGACAGCTCCGGCGGAGTGATCGAATGCCGGATCACAGGCATGCCGACAGGCCTGGGAGAGCCTGTATTCGGTAAACTGGATGCCTGCCTCGCCCAGGCCATGATGTCCATCGGTGCGGTAAAGGCAGTAGAGATCGGAGACGGTATCGCGGTTGCCGGGATGAAAGGCAGTGAGGACAACGACGCCTTTTTTGCCATCCAGGAACCGGAACAGCCGGACAGTCCGGATCAGGAACCTCTTATCGTCAAAACATCCAACCATGCAGGAGGGATCATGGGCGGCATCAGCGACGGATCCGACATCATCCTGCGGGCGTACATCAAGCCGACACCCTCCATATCCATTCCGCAGCAGACCGCTACCCGTGAGGGCAAGAATATAGAACTGCAGATCAAAGGACGACACGACCCCGTCATAGTCCCCAGAGCTGTAGTTGTGGTCGAAGCCATGGCCGCCCTTGTGCTGGCGGATGCTCTGCTCATGAACATGACATCCAGGATGGACTACATCCGTCAGATCTACGGGTAAAAACACAAAAGGACCGTCCCCTTGTGTAATTGACAAACAGGCAATCCACAATTATAATATGCTCAATTCGGTTTCGGGCAGCCAGGCTGCATGTGCCGTGCGAAAGGAGCGAAAAAATGAAATGGATTGATAAGCTTGAGCGCAGATTCGGATGGTTTGCCATCCCCAATCTGACACTCTATATAGTTATATGCTACGTCATCGGTTTTATGATCCTGAGGGTGAGGTCGGAACTGATGAACTACCTCAGCCTGGACATGGTCTATGTATTCCGCGGCCAGATCTGGCGGCTGGTGACATGGATCCTGTTCCCGCCATCGGGCGGCAATGTCTTGCTGTTCGCCCTTGCTATCCTGTTTTTTTACTATCCGATCGGTACGAGCCTTGAGAGGACATGGGGCAGCTTCCGCTATACCCTTTATATCTTTTCGGGACTGCTCTTTACAGTTTTGGCGGCATTGCTGCTTTACCTGTTTACCGGCAATATCGTCACCTATCATGGCGTACCGGCCATGATCCCGGGCAGTATTTTTACCACTTATTATATAAGCCTTTCTGTATTTCTGGCTTATGCGATGTCCTATCCCGATATGAGCATTTACCTGTGGTTTGTGATCCCGATCAAAATGCGGTGGATGGCGGTGGTTTACGGGCTCATTGTCGTCTATGACATGATCAACTATATTCGTTCCGGGCTTTGGTTCCTGGTGATCCCGATCGTTGCGTCCCTGCTGAATTTTGTGATCTATTATTTCAGCATGAAGGATCTGAGCCGGTACAATCCCAGGGACGTGCAGCGCCGCAGAGAGTTCCGCAGGGCGATGGAGCCTCAGGGCAGAGCTCCCGGACAAGGACAGATCAGCAAACACAAATGCGCGGTCTGCGGACGGACAGAACTGGATGATCCGAATCTTGTGTTCCGGTTCTGCTCACGCTGTAAAGGCAATTACGAATACTGCAATGAGCATCTCTTTACACATGAACATGTGCAGTAAGGAAATACAATTTTTACCCGCAGGCTGTGCCTGCATCTGCTTTACAGGAGGATCATTATATGGAAAAAAGACCCTTTGTTACCCTCGACAAGCTGACTGAGATCACGAAGGATATTCCGACGCCCTTTCATCTCTATGATGAGAAAGGGATCCGCCGCAATGTGGAGGCCCTTAAAAAAGCTTTTTCCTGGAATCCTGGCTTCAAGGAATTCTTTGCCGTAAAAGCTACGCCGAATCCTTTCATCGTCGATATCCTGAGGGAATATGGGTGCGGTTGCGACTGTTCCTCCATGACGGAGCTGATGCTCAGCAAAGCCGTGGGCTGTGGACCCGGAGATGTCATGTTTTCCTCAAACGATACGCCGGAGGAAGAATTTCTCTTTGCGCATCAGATGGGGGGGATCATAAATCTTGATGATATCACACATATCGAGTCCATGGAACGCGTGCTTGGCTGCGTACCGGAAACGGTATGCTGCAGGTACAACCCGGGCGGCGTCTTTACTTTGAGCAACGGGATCATGGATAATCCGGGCGATGCCAAATACGGCATGACCACGGACCAGATTTTTGAAGCATTCCGTATCCTGAAAGAAAAAGGCGTAAAGCAGTTCGGCATACATGCTTTCCTCGCCAGCAATACCACGACTAATGAATACTATCCCAGACTGGCTGAGATCCTGTTCAAGCTGGCCGCAGAGCTGAATCGCAAAACCGGCGCACATATCGCCTTTATCAATCTCTCAGGAGGCATAGGTATTCCCTATCGCCTGGATGATGAGCCCTGCGACATCTTTAAGGTGGGCGAGGGGGTCCATCAGGTATATGACAAGATTCTCGTGCCTGCAGGGATGGATGATGTCTCCATCTATACGGAGCTGGGCAGATTTATGCTTGGACCATATGGGGCGTTGATCACCAAAGCGATCCACGAGAAGCACATCCACAAGGAGTACATCGGTGTGGATGCCTGCGCCTGCAACCTGATGAGACCGGCCATGTACGGAGCCTACCATCATATCACAGTCATGGGAAAGGAAGACGATCCCTGCGATTACAGATATGATGTCGTCGGATCTCTCTGCGAGAATAATGACAAATTTGCCATTGACCGTATGCTGCCGCGGGTGGATATGGGCGATCTGCTCTTTATCCATGATACAGGCGCCCACGGATTTTCCATGGGATATAATTATAACGGAAAGCTTCGCTCCGCTGAGGTGCTTCTGCATGAGGACGGGAGTTACGAACTGATCCGAAGGGCTGAGACGGAAAAAGATTATTTTGCTACCTTTGACTGCTTCCCGTTTTATAAAAAGCTCGGATTCTGAGTATACTAGTGGGCCGTCTCAATCATATTTAAACTTAAAGCACCATCTTGACTTCATATACTGCGTTGGGCTCAGTTGCCGTAGCCCCCCGCTACGGCATCTTCACCCGCCTTGCCTATGAAGCCAATCTGGCACTTTAAGTTTAAATCTGATTGAGACGGACCACTAGAGGGTCTTAATACGTGGAATGCTTTGCTTCCACGTATTTAGGCACACAGGGGACGGTTCTCTGTGTGGTTCC
>JAFWDX010000066.1 GCA_017515945.1 Blautia sp.
GATTACACTGCCGGACATCGGGATCAACGATGTGGTGGAGATCATACTGATATCGTTTTTTATTTATCAGTTTATGGTATGGGTAAAAACTACCCGGGCCTATTCTCTTCTGAAAGGAATCCTGATCATTCTGGGCTTTTTTGTACTGGCCTATATTTTCAATCTGAATACGATCCTGTATTTCATACGAAATCTTGCGAACGTGCTGATCATCGGTGTGATCGTCATTTTTCAGCCTGAGCTTCGACGGGTTCTGGAGCAGCTTGGCCAAAAACAGATCATCAGTACACTTTTTCCGTTTGATTCCAGCCGTGAGCAGGAGGAACGCTTTTCGGACAAGACGGTCAATGAACTGGTAAAAGCCAGCTTTGATATGGGAGCGGTGCGGACCGGAGCATTGATCGTACTGGAAAGAGATATCCGGCTTTCAGAGTACGAACGGACTGGGATCCGGGTGGACGCGGTGCTGACCAGTCAGCTGCTGATCAATATTTTTGAACACAATACGCCGCTTCATGACGGCGCGGTGCTGGTGAGAGGCAACAGGATCGTTGCGGCCACCTGTTATCTGCCGCTTTCCGACAACATGCAGCTCAACAAACAGCTGGGGACCCGTCACAGAGCCGGCGTCGGGATCAGTGAGGTAAGCGATTCGCTGACGATCATCGTTTCCGAAGAGACGGGAGTCGTTTCTGTCGCTGAAGCCGGTGTGCTGACGTCATGTCCCACACAGGAAAGCCTCAGAACAGCCCTTACCCGGGGAAAGAATAACAAGACAGCGGACACAAAAGGCTTGCGCAAACTGCTGAAAGGGAGAGTGAAAAATGCCTCCAGGAAGACTGACAGCAAACATACCTCTTAAGATCGGCTCTCTGATCGTAGGGTTCCTGATCTGGTTGATCGTCATCAACGTGGACAACCCAAAGGATACAAGGATCTTTGTCATCCAGGGCGAGAGCGTTGAAATGCTCAACAAAGCTTACATAGACAGCTATAACAAGATGTGCCTGCAGGATGACAAACAGACTCCGATCCGGGTTACCGTGACAGCGGAAAGAAAAACGCTGAAAAAACTGTCCGCCTCTGACATCCTGGCCGTGGCGGATCTGCAGCAGGCTGTCAGCCTGGAGACGGATCCGGTCATGGTGCCGGTTACGGTCACCGTGGCGAACGTTGCTCCGAACAATATCAAAGTGTCGCCGCAGTTTATCGGTGTCCACCTGGAGGACAAAGTCACACAGGAGTATGTGGTCAATGCGTCGTATGGTGAATCCAGACCTGCAAGGGGCACAGAGGTGGGCTCTCAGACCGTGAGCCCGGAAAAGGTAAAGATCACCGGTCCGCGCTCACTGATCAACAAGATCGACAAGGTTACAGCGTCGGTGAATGTGAGCGGCCTGACCAAAGATTCCGTTCAGGAGGCGACCCTGTCCATTACGGATCGAAACCAGGATGTGCTGTCTGAGGGCAGGATGTCCTATCTGACCATAGATAACGGCGGCAAGGTAAATGTTACGACGGATCTGTGGCGTGTACAGTCGGGGATAAGGCTGTATGTCGCTTATACCGGAGAGCCGGCGGATGGATATCGGGTCGAAACGGTATCCACAGTGCCGGAAACGATCAGCCTCGCGGGTACGGACCAGGCTCTCGAAGCCCTCAGAACCGACAGTAATACGATCTGGCTGATCGACGAAACACTGGATATCTCCGGTTATGCGTCGGATTTTGAACAGAAGGTCAGCCTGACGGATTACCTTCCGCAGGATACCCGGCTTACCACAGGGTCCAGTGAGGACGTATATGTCAATATCATGATCCTTCCGCGGAGTGCCCATGCCTATTCTCTCGCAGCGGGGGAAATCCACATTCTGGGTCTGGGCGAAAATCTGCAGGCCAGCTTTGAATCGGATTCTGTTTTGCTTCGGATCATGGCGAACGGCGATAAGGATATTAATAATTTTGCTGTTGACCGGGTCAGGGCCAGCGTGGATCTGACAGGATTGACGGCGGGCAGCAGGGAGGTACCTGTAAACCTGGATCTGCCTAAAGGATATGAATTGCTGGAGAATGTGACTGCGATGGTATCGATTTCCGAGATCACAAATGTGGATCAGGCGTCAGGCGCCGTTTCATGATCGGGATCGGAGGGAGCTATGGTAAGCGAGACAGTCAGAGTTGTAAATCCTACCGGTCTGCATCTGCGGCCTGCCGGCGTGCTGTGCAGGGAGGCATTGAAATACAGATGCGCGGTGACGATCACTTTTGAGGATTCCGTAGTGAATGCCAAAAGCGTGCTGAGTGTGCTTGGCGCATGTGTAAAATGCCAGGATGAAATCTTACTGACCTGTGACGGGGAGGATGAGGTTGAGGCGCTGGAGGATCTGGCGTCCCAGATCCGCAGCGGACTTGGCGAGTAAAGAACTATAGCAGTCACTGTGAAGGAGCTTGTGACCGGGCAGTTACGTATAATACCCTCTGGAGATCCAGGGGGTATTGTTCTAACAGATGCCGGATGAACAGGTACAGAGCATGATGGATAACACGCGTTTTTGAGGAAAGGAAGCAGATGATGGGGCAGCGGTTTGAACGCAGCAGATGGACAAGACAGGGACGTATGGTGTTGAATCTGGCCCGGAATGATTTCAGGGTACGCTATGCAGGGTCTTATTTTGGTATTTTCTGGGCCTTCATTCAGCCTGTCATCACGATCCTTGTCTACTGGTTTGTATTTTCCGTAGGTTTTCGGGCATCCACAGGAGAACTTGGCATTCCGTTTGTTCTGTATCTGGTGGCCGGGATCGTACCCTGGTTCTTTTTCCAGGAGGCACTGACAGGCGGCACAAACTCGTTGGTGGAGTACCATTATCTGGTGAAAAAAGTCGTCTTTAACATCAGTGTCCTGCCTGTGGTAAAGCTGATATCGGCACTGTTTGTGCACGGCTTTTTTGTGCTGTTTACGGTAGTCCTGTTTGCCGCGTATGGCAGATTTCCTGATCTGTATGATCTGCAGCTCATCTACTACAGCTTCGGAGTGTTCTTTCTGACACTCGGACTGTGTTATGCCACCTGTGCGGTGGTTGTTTTTTTTCGGGATCTGCAGCAGATCATCAGCATCCTGCTGCAGGTAGGCGTATGGCTCACACCGATCATGTGGGTATCGGAGACAATGCTGGCCGACAAACCGGTTCTTCTTAAGATACTCAGACTTAATCCGATGTATTATATCGTGTCCGGGTACAGAGACTGCTTTATTGTCAAAAGATGGTTCTGGGAACAGCCCGGGTGGACATGTTATTTCTGGTGTTTTGCCGTGGCGGCTTTTGTTTTCGGCAGGTGGATCTTTAAAAGGCTGCGGATCCATTTTGCGGATGTACTATAAACCCTGGAGGATAAATTGAAGACAAAACCAGTGATACAGGTAGAAAACCTGACAAAGATATATAAGCTTTATCAAAAACCTTCTGACCGCCTCAAAGAAGCTCTGGGACTGAGCCGTCATCCGCTGGGAAAGGATCATTATGCGCTCCGTGAGATCAGTTTTTCCATAAGCGAGGGAGAATGCGTCGGCATTATCGGTACAAACGGATCCGGCAAATCGACACTGTTAAAGATCATCACCGGCGTGCTGGGGCCGACCCGGGGCCATGTGGGGGTGGACGGAAGGATCTCGGCTCTGCTGGAACTGGGAGCCGGTTTTAATACTGAATATACAGGCCTGGAAAATATATACCTGAACGGAACCATGCTCGGATTCTCCAGGGAGGAGATCGACGCAAAAAAGGATGAGATCCTTGCCTTCGCTGATATCGGAGAGTACATCAACCAGCCGGTCAAGACATACTCGAGCGGCATGTTCGTGCGCCTGGCATTTGCCCTGGCCATCAATATCGATCCTGAGATCCTGGTGGTTGACGAGGCGCTGTCCGTCGGTGATGTCTTTTTCCAGGCAAAATGCTTTCACAAATTTGAAGAATTTAAAAAAGCCGGCAGGACGATCCTGTTCGTCAGCCATGATCTGAGTTCCGTGGCTAAATACTGCGACCGCGTTATTCTCCTGAACAAAGGGGACAAACTGGATGAAGGATCTCCCAAAAAGATCATTGATGAATACAAGCAGCTCCTGGTTGGACAGATGCCTGCCGGAGCGACGGCTGAGCAGGAGAGCCGGAACGCGGAAGCAAAGCCGGCCGCAGAGGAAGACAGCTTCCGGATAAACCCGGATCCATTGGAATACGGGAATAAAGAAGCACAGATCACCCGGTTTTCGGTTTATGATGAACGTGGCCGCCGTACGAACATTATTGAGAAAGGGACAACATTCTCCATAGAGATGGAGGTCACCTTTCACCAGGACCTGGATGAACCGATCCTGGCCTATACATTTAAAAATGTGCAGGGTACCGAGATCACAGGGACGAATACGCTGTTTGAAGGAGCGACAAAGATCGAAGGCCGCGCCGGTACGACCTGCAAGGCTGTTTTTACGCAGCGGATGGATATGCAGGGCGGCGAATATCTGTTGTCCTTTGGCTGTACAGGTTACAGAGACGGGGACTTTACCGTTTTCCACAGGCTGTATGATGCCTGCCCGGTCACGGTATTGGCCAAAAAGAACACCGTCGGTTTTTATGATATGAATTCCAGGGTTATGATTACGCAATAAGGAGGTTTTAATGCAGATCGGAGAAGTTTTGCTGGATGAAACATTTTACAGCGGAAAGGATCTGTATTCTGACGGCGATGTGGAGGACCGGATGCTCGCCTTTGCCCGCTCAGTCTCGGAGAAGGAGATCTCCGGGCTGATCGCCCGGCAGAAGGAGTGGCCGATCCTCTACCATTTTTCGCCGCTGCGGGAAAATATTGTGAGCTGGCTGCCTTTGACCGGCCGGGAAAAGGTACTGGAGATCGGATCGGGCTGTGGGGCTGTGACTGGCGCATTGTGCCGGATGGCAGGGCAGGTGACCGCCCTGGATCTTTCAATGAAGCGCAGCAAGATCAACGCATGGCGTCATTCCACGGCAGATAACCTGACGATCATGCTGGGCAATTTTGAGGATATAGAACCTTCGCTCGACACGGATTATGACTATATTACCCTGATCGGCGTATTTGAATATGGGAAAGGATACATACACAGTGCCCATCCTTATGAGGATTTCCTGAAGAAGGTGGCTGCGCATCTAGGACCGGGAGGCCGGATCGTACTGGCCATAGAGAACCGGTTCGGCCTGAAATACTGGGCAGGCTGTACAGAGGATCATACCGGTATTCTGTTCGACGGGCTTGAAGGCTATCCATCCGGAGCAAAGGTACGCACATTTACTTACAAAGAGCTTAACGAAATTCTCACAGCTGCGGGAGATCTGCATGCCGCATGGTATTATCCTTATCCGGACTATAAATTCCCGCTGACGATTTATTCAGACAGCCGCCTGCCGCAGACCGGCGAGCTCACGAACACCCGTTACAATTTTGACAGGCTGAGACTTTCTCTTTTTGAAGAGTCGGCAGTCAGCGATTCCATTATCCGCAATGGCCTGTATCCGTGGTTTGCCAATTCATATCTGTTGTTGATCGGCAGGGAAGATGTGCCGCAGGATATCGTGTACAGTCGTTTTTCCACACAGCGCGCCACGCGGTACCAGGTGCGCACTGATATCCTGTCAACCACGGAAGGCAGGGTGGTGGTCAAAACAGCGGCAAACAGGGAAGCTGTCGGATTTGTTCAGGAGCTGCCGGAAAAAACAGAGCGGTTTGACGAGCTCTGCCGGGAGACAGGACTGCGGGCAAATGCATGTGACGGGGAGAAGGACGGCAGGGTCACATTGGAATACCTTGAGGGCGAGAGCCTGGAGTCCATACTCGATGCACACCTGGCTGAGGGACGCGTGGATCTGGCTCTGCATCTGCTGCTGGAATGGGCCGGAAAAATCGGTACCTTATGCCGGAAAGAAGATTTCATCCCCTGTGATGAATTTAAACAGGTCTTTGGAAATGTATCCCTGCCGGAGGATACGATGGGCGTGCGCTGGTGCAGCATTGATTTTATCCCTGCCAATATTTTGATCGGGAAAGACCGGCAGACTGTCCTGGACACGGAGTGGACCTTCCCGTTCGTGATTCCTGCCGGTTTCTTTGTATACAGATTTATTCACTATTATGTAAACAGCGATTCCAAAAGGGCTGTCCTGCTTGACCGGGAGCCGGAAAAAAGAGCCGGACTGACCGAAGCAGAGCAGCGCATCTATGAGGAGATGGAAGCATGCTTTCAGCAATGGCTTGCGGGAGACTGCATACCACTGCGCCTGCTTTATCCGGAGATCTCTCCGGGGCTGGTGGATGTGCATAACGCGTATGCACAGGCATGCCGCAGACAGAATATCCCCTCCGTCCAGGTGTTTTTTGACAGAGGTGCGGGTTTTCACGAGGGAGATTCCTATCAGTGTCCCACGAGAAAAGGGACGACACTGATCCCTGTTCCGGCCGGCACCCACAGGCTGAGGATCGATCCCGGAGAGGAGCCCTGCTGCATCAGGATCCGTGAGATGAGTTGGGATGGAAAGCGCGCTGCGGGATACAGGACAAACGGGATCGATGTAGGGGAAGACTCTTTCTGTTTTGGAGAGGATCCGCAGCTGATCCTGGATCAGGTACCGCCGCAGGCCGGAAGCCTGCACCTGATCCTGGAAAGAAATGATTCCGTTCAGGCTGCGCAGCAGAGTGTCGCACTTCTCTTAAAGGAGAATTTGGAGCAGACGCGGAAGGTCCGCCAGCTCGAGGCAGAGCTCGCTGCCAGAGATGAGGAAATCGAGCGGATGCGGCATACGAAAGCCTGGAAACTGTACAGATTCATTCGTCCTGAATAGGAGACGCAGATGGAGAATATCGTTTTTCATTTGGACAACTGGACCTATCATGAACATCGCGGTCAGCTCCTTTCGCTGTATGGGTGGTTCCTCACCAGTTACAGAGACTGGGAATGTTGCTTTTTTGCCGATGGCGATCTGGTCTGCAAAACACCGGTGCGCTGGTATCCGAGACCTGATGTAAAGAAAAACTATCCGGACAGGGCAGATACGGAAAACTGCGGATTCGAGATCCGGCTGACCGGCGCATGGGATCTGGCCTTGTCCGGCAAAAAGGAGCTGGAAGCAGTTTTCTGCAGAGATAAGGGAACTGTTCAGTCAGCACCTCGCATCTGCTGCGAGGTGCGTGAGACTAAAGATGAACAGTCAATGCGGGGCGCACTTTCATTGCGACGGAAGGAGCCTGCGCCCGGCCTCGTAACTGTGAAGGAGCAAGTGACTGAACAGTTACGGGATCAGGAGCGTGTGACTGTCTGGAAAAAGGACTGCTCCGGCCTGCACGATGAGCTGGCGAGGGAAATGCTGCTGTTTACGATCGACGAATTTGAGCTGTCCTATCATACCATGCTGACCGTGAGAGGCTGGGCGCTGTCCCAGAAGGGAGAGGAAAGCCTGTATGTGGAGGACACGAAGGGCAGCAGGATCGATGCGTCATCTGTCAGCCGCAGCGTCAGAGAGGATGTATATAAAGCGCTCGGGCTCCCTGAGACATATAAGCAGCGGAAAATCGGTTTCCTGATCTCACTGGATACTACACTGGTAAAGGAACGCCGCCTGAGGGTCGTCTGTACAGACGATTTTACAGAGAAAGTCCTCGAGATCGATCTGGACAAGGCCGAGAGAGAGAGCTGGAAGATCAGCAGGAGAAAAAAGGTGCTGTCTGTACATAACCGCCGGGAAAACCTGCAGGTGATCAGAGAGAGAGGACTGCGGGGATTTGCCGAATATGTGGATGAGCAGGCCGGGATCATAGAGAACGAATATGAGCGGTGGCGCATGCAGCACAGACCGGGGCATCTTGCCCTGCGGCGTCAGAAAAAGAAAGTCTTCCGGAACATGCCGGTGATCAGTATTGTGACAGCCCTGTACAATACGCCGCTGCCTTTCCTGCGGGCACTGATCGATTCCGTACAGGCTCAGACATACAGGAGATGGCAGCTCTGCCTGGCTGACGGGAGCGACAATCTGATCATACGGGATTATATCCATGAACACTATGCAAAGGAGAAAAGGATCACCTATACCAAGCTGACCCGCAATGGCGGCATATCTGACAATACCAACGAAGCCATTGCCCTGGCCAAAGGGGAGTTCATCCTTTTTGCGGATCACGACGACGAGCTGGAGCCGGATGCGCTTTTTGAGATCGTTTCCGCCATTAACACGCATCCCGACGCTGACGCGTTTTATACGGATGAGGACAAGATGAGCATGAACGGGCGCCATTTTACGGATCCCGCCCTGAAACCGGATTATAATCTTTATCTCCTGCGCGACAACAACTACATCTGTCACATATTCGTGGTGAGAAAAAAGCTGCTGGATCAGGTCGGGCTGCTGGAAAGCGCCTACGACGGCGCGCAGGACTTTGATCTGATCCTGCGCTGCTGCGAGAAGGCCAGAGCCGTTGTGCATATCCCCAGGATCCTTTATCACTGGCGCTGTCATCTGGCGTCCACCGCACAGAATCCCGAGAGCAAAAATTATGCATATACATCCGGCGCGGCCGCGGTGGAGGCACATTACAGGCGGATGGGGATCGCATCCAGGGCAGAGCAGGCCTGGCTGACCGGCCGGAGGTTATATGGTCATTACCACAGCCTGATCGGGATCCAGGGTACGCCGCTGGTCTCGATCATCATACCGACCAGGGATCATGAAGAGGATCTGCGTACCTGTATCACGTCAATTCTTGAAAAAACGACCTGGACGGCGTATGAAATCCTCGTGATCGACAACGGAAGCCGGGAGAAGGCCGCTCTTGGTTACCTCGAGGAACTCTGTGCCATGGATGCCCCTGTACGGGTTCTCAGGAGGGACGAACCGTTCAATTATTCAAAGCTGAATAATTTTGCCGCCGGACAGGCCAGAGGTGAATACCTTTGCTTCCTTAATAATGATACCAGCGTGATAACTGACGACTGGATTCAGGAGCTCCTGATGCTGGCGGCGCTGCCGGATTCAGGAGCGGTCGGCGCCAAGCTGTATTATCCGGACGGGAGGATCCAGCATGCCGGCGTCATTCTGGGGCTCGGAGGCGTGGCAGGACACATTTACAGCGGATGCAAGGGTGATACCACCGGAATGATGGGCCGGGCAGTCAGTGTACAGGAACTGTGCGCCGTAACGGCCGCCTGTATGATGACCAGGCGCAGCACCTTTTTGGAAGTGGGGGGCTTTGATGAACAGTTCGCCGTGGCGTACAATGACATCGATTATTGCATGCGTCTGCGCCGCGCGGGTTACAGAGTGATCTTTACTCCCTATGCCGAACTGACCCATTGGGAAATGAAATCCCGGGGAAGAGAGGATGATCCCGGACGGATCCGGCGATTCAGAGAGGAAGAAGCCCTGTTTCAGCAGCGCTGGCAGGAGGAACTGAGGGAGGGAGATCCTTTTTATCATCCGCTGCTGCCTTTGGACAACAGCAGGGGAGAACTGATCCCGTCCGATCCTGCCGGGGAGGTGTGATATGGACAAGCTTCTTTATGAAGTGACAAGGGATCGATTTGATGTACATGATCCGACAATCTACATACTTGAAGGACTCTGCCCCCGAAATGCGGTCCTTTCGGCGACGCTGGGCGGCGTTTCGCTGAAGATCCGTACGGGAAAGCCGGAATTTGTCAGTGCAGTGGTGCGTTTCCGGGATCTGGACGCCCGGGACGGAGAAAGGGTGATCGCAGCCATTACGCTGCCCGCAGAGTTTTCCACACATGACAGTCTGCGCGTAACCTGGAATGACGGGAAAAAAGATCATCTGTGGTTTGCCGCGAAAGGGGCGGAACTGCGGACCAGACAGGGGAGACCTCAATATTATATAGAAGAAGAAGCGGTGACGCCCCAGACGCTGCAGATGCGGGGCTGGGCGATCGCCGCGTCTCCGGTGGATATTGTGCTGTGTGATGAGGACTGGAAGCCGGTTCAGGTGCAGATCCGCCGGAACAGACGGGCGGATGTGGAACAGATCTTCCGCGAGGCGGATAACCCGGGACAGGAGGGCTTTTTCTTTGAACTGCCACGTCCCGCCGGAAAGAAACTCTATCTGGTCTTTTCCGCCGGTCAGCGCCGGTGTGTATATACCATCGAGCTGCGCAGGCACAGGATCCTCATGAACAAAGCGGACAGGCTGTCCAGAAAAGGGATGCACTACCTCCGGCAGCATGGCCTGCCCGCGATGGCCGTGCGCACCGCTCAGAAGGTTTTGAAGAGGGATGACCGTCCGATTCCATACGAGAAGTGGCTGCCAGGTCATCTGGCCGCTGAAAGAGAGCTGGAGAGACAGCGCGGCAGACATTTTGAGAATGCGCCGCTGTTTTCGGTCGTGGTCCCGTTATATAAAACACCGGAGGTTTATCTGCTGCAGCTTACAGAAAGTGTGAAAGCCCAGACCTATGACAGGTGGGAGCTGATCCTCTCTGACGGGAGCGGGGCAGATTCTCCCCTTGCTCAGCTGCTGGAAAAACTGCAAGACGAAGACGAGAGGATTCATGTGATATGCAGTGACAGACCCTTGTCCATATCGGCAAACACAAATGCCGCCGTGGGCGCGGCCGGGGGGGATTATCTCGTCTTTGCGGATCATGATGATATCCTCACGCCGGATGCTTTGTACGAATTTGCGCTTGCGCTGGAGAAAGCTCCGCGGACGAGGCTGCTGTATACAGATGAAGACAAGATGACTGCGGACGGTCATAAGTTCTTCCAGCCTCATTTCAAACCCGATTTTAACGAACATCTGCTGCGGACAGTCAATTATATCTGCCATCTCCTGGCAGTACACAGAAATACCGCCCTGAAAACCGGCCTGTTCCAGGAGGCCTTTGACGGGGCGCAGGACTATGATTTCGTCCTGCGGGTCACGGAGGCGCTGGATCCGGACCAGATTTATCA
>JAFWDX010000067.1 GCA_017515945.1 Blautia sp.
GTGAGTCAAGGAACCTGTCCCCTGACTCATTAAGGAACCTGTCCCTGACTCATTTCAGTCAGAACAGGAACTCTCAATGCCATTCGCCAAAGGTACCGTCGCCAAAGAAATCATCGTCGACCTTCTCGTCGGCATCCATGTCCTGGTCATTGTCATTGTCATTGTCAAAATACTCATCGAAGTCGTCGTTGTTACCGCCCCAGCTGCCGAATTCCCTGTCTTCCCAATCGCGGAAAAGATTGTCTCTCTCTTCCTGATCCTGGGCGTCCTTCTCTTCATCGGCGTTCTTCTCTTCATCGGCGTCATCCTCATAACCGGTGTCGTCGCTGGCCTGCAGGGTGATTTTGATGGTCTTTTTCGTATACTCTCTGCCATCCGGTACGGCCACCTCGAGCTCGACCTCTTCACCGGGCTCGTAGTACTCGAGACGGGAAATCAGGCTGTCGACGCTTTCGATGTCCATGCCGTCAAACTTCGTGATGATGCAGTCTTCTTCCAGGCCGGCTTTTTCCGCAGCGCTGCCCTTATCGACCTCTGCAACAAACGCGCCTTCCGGGATACCATAGATCTGATGTACTTCACGGCTCACGGTCGTGGCTTTGATGCCGAGTACGCCATGAGCGCCGTCCTCGATCTTTGTGCGTGTCTTCTGGTTCATCAGGACCTGCAGCACTTCGTCGTCCACATCAGAAATGGCAATGGCATATCCCATGCCTTCGACTGTGGTGTCAGCCAGCTTGGCGGAGTTGATGCCTACGACCTCACCCTCCATGTTGAGCAGTGCGCCGCCGCTGTTGCCGGGGTTGATGGCCGCATCGGTCTGGATCAGGTTCACGCCGTCCTCGGTGTCTTTCTTTCTGGATGAACCATAATTCACTTCGCCATTCATCTGACGGTTCTTGGCACTGACGATACCGGTGGTGACGGACTGGCCATAACCCATGGCGTTACCGATGGCCACGACCTGCTCGCCTACCTTAAGATCATCGGAGCTGCCGATCTTTGCAAAGGAAATCTCTTTGAGGGTATCGGTGCTGATGTCGTCAAGCTTCACACAGACGACAGCCAGGTCCTTTGTCTCATCAAAGCCCTTGACGGTGCCTTCATAGGCGTTGTTGTCCACGAAGCAAACAGAAAGGGTATTGGCGCCCTGCACTACATGGTAGTTGGTGGCGACCAGGAGCTCGTCATCGTTCTTGCCGATGATGATACCGGAACCGCTGCCCTGGACCTCCTGCTGCGTCCTCGGTGCATATCCGTAAAAGCCGAACATGCCGAAGTAATCCTCAACCTCCTGGATCGATTTGGTCGTGATGGAGACGACGGAAGGCATGGCCTCTTCGACGATATCCGATACATCCATGCCGCCTCTGTTTACGGAAGCGGTTTCTGTTGTCCCGGTATCCTCTTTCTTGAGAAGCGTCAATTCATTGCTTTCAACAGCTGCGTTGACAGATGAAGCGCCAAACTGTCCGGCTGCGTTCACACCGCCGAATACCAGTACGCCTGCCAGTGCTGCACATGTGCCTGCCTTTGCGGCACGGATCGCTTTTTTCATCAGTTCTTCTTTTCTTTCTTTATTCGTCATGGTAAATACCTCCTTATCAGCTTAATTAAAAAGAAGTGCTTCTGATTTATTTTTTATTTCTTTTTCATCTGAAGCATCTTTCTTATTTCCTTTGATGTTTCACAGTATATCGACCATTTGTGTTTGATTTATGGCTCTTTTGTGTTTATTCTGTGAAGCGGAGACGTTATACCTCTGATACCGCAGCAGATGCGGGATGCTGACGGAATATACTCGCGCGATCGTAACTGTTCAGTCACAAGCTCCTTTACAGTTACGAGGCCAGTCGCAGACCTCAGGCCCTCTCCAGCAGTTCATCCAGCACCTGGCAGACATGCGCCTCGCTCCTGATCACGATCCCGGGCATCCCGAGGGACTCTCCCGTCTGTATGTTATCCTCACGGTCATCGAGGAAAAGGCATTTCGCCGGATCCAGGCTGTATTTATCAAAGAGGTGCCTGTAGATATTCTGTTCCGGCTTGACCTCGTGCACCATATAAGAAACGATCCCGCCGTCCATCACCTCCCGGAAAGGCGCGCCGCCGGTATGCTTTTCAAACATCACGCTGGAATAATTGGAAAGCAGATACAGCTTAAACCCTGCTTCATGCAGACGCACCACCCGTTCCCACACCTGTGGTCTCGGCACGACCATGCGTTCGGTATAAGTAAAGAAAAACCGGAGGTCCTTTTCCATCTCCGGATACTTCTTTACGTACAACTCCACCAGATCCCAGTACGGAATCCGTTCCCGGTCCAGCTCAGGCCAGAGCTCATCCTCAAAAATCTTCGGTCCGAATACGTCCGCCTGCGCATCGGTCATGCCGTAATCCGTCAGCATATCATGCCAGCGGAATCCCACCAGAACCCCGCCCACATCGAAAATGATATTTTCCGGTTTCATGCCTGTTCATCCTCCTCAATTTCCATTTATCCGGTCGCGTGAGTATAATTGTTTCCGGGAGTATACCATCATTTTTATATATTATATATGTGATCCGGGCGATTTCAAGCGGTATGAAACGGGGGACGGATCCTCGTTCCACCATTCATGGTGGAACGGGGAACCGTCCCCCCCGTTTCATTCTTTCCTGTCCGGAAAGAACAGCCAGAACATGACGCCGCCGTCGACATTTTTCACGCCGCAGCTGCCGCCATGCTGGCGCATGATATCCGCCACTATATATAATCCCAGGCCGACACGATCGTTTGTCTGTCCGCTCTCGATCTGGTAGAAATCCCTCCAGATACTGTCCAGCTCTCCTTCGGGGATCCCGTCGCCATCGTTATAGACGGTGATCCTGCAGCCATCGGCCTCAGCATCCAGAGAAAGAATGATCCGCCTGCCCGGACGTGTAAAACGATACGCGTTCATCAGGTAATTATTCACAGCCTGCTCAACCTGAACAGGATCTGCGTATGCGCTGATGTCCTTTTCGATCTTTGCCTCAAAGCGGACTCCCTTGGCCTGAATCCAGTTCTCATACCTGGGTACCTGCTCCTCCAGCAGCTCAGACAGGCGGATCCGCCGTCTGTGCACGGGCATAAATTCCCTGGCCTCCCGGGCCTCCTGGAGGATATTGGTGATGAGCATGCTCATCTTGTCGATCTCATCCAGGATCGATTCATAATAGTAATCCCTTTTCAGGCTGTCTGTTTCTGTATGGGCCAGCTCGACCTGGCTGGATATGATCGCCAGCGGGGTTTTGAGCTGATGGGTGATATTGCTGACCAGCTTTTTCTGCATGGAACTGAGCTCAGTGCCCTCCCGCAGTCTGTTGCTGATCATGTATTTATAGTTTTTCAGTGAGCCGTCGTAGCGCATCAGCGTATCCGCCAGACTGTTGACCGTGGAGGAGAGCTCCGCGTATTCATTGTCCGGCATCGTCTCTGTCAGACGCAGCGCATAATTTCCACCCTCCAGGGCTTCCAGCTCTTTCTTTATCTGTCCCGCAGGATGGAGCATTTTTCCCACCAAGGCATAAAAAACAAAGCCCTCCAGGATGAGCAGCAGCGGGAAAATAACAACAAGCAGCTGCCTGATGAGCAAAGCCCTGCGATGCAGGACAGCTGTATTACGATATATATACAGATAATATTGCGGTTCTGTGCCGATTCGGGCTCTGA
>JAFWDX010000068.1 GCA_017515945.1 Blautia sp.
GGAAGGGACTGCTGCACTTTGACTTCGGGCCGTCACTGATGAGTTATCCGACTCCCGTCAATACGATCATCGCCCGTAACCTGCCTTATACCCTCGGACTCTCGCTGATCACGACGATCGTTGCCTGGATCATCGGTAACTTTATCGGCCTGCTGGCCGGCTTCCGCAAGAACAAAACTTCCTCCAAGATCCTGGAAGCGATCGCCATCTGCATCTACCCGATCCCTTACTTCATTCTTGCCCTGGTTCTCCAGATCGTGTTCGCCTATGTGCTGGGCTGGTTCCCGCT
Source organism: Blautia sp. (assembly GCA_017515945.1). GTDB lineage: Bacteria > Bacillota > Clostridia > Lachnospirales > Lachnospiraceae > Blautia_A. The sequence goes on from JAFWDX010000068.1 coordinate 290, forward strand.
GCAGGCCACGATCCAGTACAACAACGGGACGGCCGCTTTTGTGGCGACGCTGATCCGTTCCTCCGTACTGCCGGCACTTTCCATTTTGCTGCTCGGCACAGGCTGGTGGATCATCTCCATGAAATCCCTCTCCAGCACAACCTCCGAGGAGGATTTCGTACTGTACGCCCGTTACAGAGGCCTTTCTGAAGGAAAGATCGGCTACAACTACGTATTCCGCAATTCGATCCTGACACAGATCACAGCTCTGGCCATGAGCCTGGGCGGTGTCTTCAACGGCTCGATCATGACCGAGATCATCTTCGGTTATCCCGGTGTCGGTACCCTGATCCAGGGCGCGATCATGCAGTCGGATTACAACATGATCCTGGGCTGTATCACGATCTCCATCGTGGCCATCGCGACCAGTACCCTGATCGCCGACCTGATCTATCCGTTCATTGATCCGCGTATTCGCTACAGCTGAGAAAGGAGGGAGAGAAGATGAAAAAATTCTGGAAAAATTCGAGCCTTCGACTGAAGCTTGGCCTGCTGATCACCATCTGCTTCCTCATTCTGGGCTTTGTGGTTTACTTTGTTCCTCATACGGATCCGTTCCCGAACAACATCCGTATGAAAAATCTGCCTCCCAGCGCGGAGCATCTCTTCGGAACGACTTCCCAGGGCCAGGATATCTTCTGGCTGCTGATCGAAGCCATCCATAACTCTCTGACCATCGGTTTCATCGTGGCCGCCATCGGTACGGTCGTCGGTGTTCTGGTAGGCCTGATCTCCGGCTTTGTCGGCGGCGCGCTTGACAGGATCCTGATGCTGATCACGGATACCTTCGTCGTTATCCCGTCCCTGCCGGTTCTGATCATGATGACCTCCCTGATGAAGGGCAAATCGACGGTATTCATGCTGGCGATCGTCCTGGCTGTCTTTGCCTGGGCATGGCCGAGCAGACAGATCCGCTCCATGGCCCTGACCATGAAGGAGAGAGACTTTATCCACACCGCCTGGTTTTCCGGTGAAGGGACGATCCAGACCGTCGTCACGGAGATCCTTCCCTTCGCGCTGACCTGGTCGCTTTCCAACTTTATGAATGCCACTTTGAGCGCCATCGCGTCCGAGTCCGGCCTGGCTGTGCTTGGTCTGTCACCGGGCAACCTGGTCTCCCTGGGCAATATGATCCAGTGGGCAAGAAACTACAACGCCATTATGATGGGCCGCTGGAACTGGATCCTTCCCCCGATCATCGGGACGATCATTCTGTTTGTCGGGCTGTTCATGCTGATCACTGGTTACAACGACTATACGTCCATGAAACGAGGTAGATAGAGATGTTAAAGATTGATCATTTGTCCGCCTCCTATAAGACGATCGACGGAGATATTCATGTGGTAAAGGATGTCGATTTTGAGATCCGTGACAATGAGATCTTCGGGATCGCGGGTGAATCAGGATGCGGCAAGTCCACATTGCTTAAGACACTGTATGATATCGTAGAGTTCCCTCTCCAGATCGACAAGGGGAAGGTCGTCCTCTCCGGTACGAAAAACGGCAAAGAGTTCTCTTTTGAGTCCGGCCAGATCCGCAAGAGCTGGTGGAATCAGATCAGCTATGTGCCCCAGGCGGCCCAGAGTGTTCTGAATCCGATCGTGCGTCTGAAAGAGCAGTTCCTGGATTCCATTCCCGAGGAGGACAAAAAGAACGAGACAGAGAAGCAGACATTGGCCCGTGTGGGTTCATATCTGGAGGAACTGGGCCTGTCACCTGATGTGCTGGAGGCCTTCCCGTTCCAGCTCTCCGGCGGTATGAGGCAGAGAGCGATCATCGCTCTGGCCACCTTCATGTCCCCTAATGTCGTTCTGGCCGATGAGCCGACGACGGCTCTGGACGTGGTCGTGCAGCGCGGCATTCTGATGATGCTGACCAGACTGCAGAAGCAGTTCAAGAATACGCTGGTCATCGTCAGCCATGACATGGGCGTGCATTATCAGATCACAGACCGCATGGGTATCATGTACTCCGGCAGCTTTGTCGAGCTGGGACCGACCACGGATATTTTTGAGGATCCGATCCATCCGTATACAAAGATGCTGATCGGCGCCCTTCCCCGCGTAGGCGACAAGAGCCAGAAGGTGGGTATCCCCGGACGCCCGCCCGCACTCAAAAACCCGCCGCCCGGATGTCGTTTCGCGGCCCGCTGCCCGATGGCGACCGATAAATGTAAACAGGATGTCCCGAAATTCCGGGAGATCAAGCCGGGACGCTACGCTGCGTGCCATTATCTGGAATCGGAGGTGAACTGACATGGCAGAAAAACTTCTTGAAGTCAAAAATGTCAGCAAGATTTTCCGGATCGGCGGCATGCTGATGGGCAAAAAGCTGGTGGCTGTGGACAACGTCTCCCTGGAGATCGCCGCCGACAAGCCTGTGATCCTGTCCATCGTCGGTGAGTCTGGATGCGGCAAATCTACCTTATGTAAGATGATCCTGCGTCTGCATCAGCCGGACATGGGGACGATCACCCTGCTGGGCCATGATTACGCGGACAAGAAAGGCTATGATCCGAAGCAGTTCAAGCTGGATGTGCAGCCGATCTTCCAGAATCCGTATGAGTCCTTCTCATCCAGGAAGACGGTCGATACCTATCTGTACAACACAGCTCTGCGCCTCGGGATCTGCAAAAACCGCGCCGAGGCCGACAAGCTGATCGACGAGACCCTGCACAACGTAGGTATGTCCCTTCAGGTTGTCAAAGGCAAGTATCAGACCCAGTTCTCCGGTGGTGAGCTGCAGCGTATCTCCATCGCGCGTGCCCTGCTGACCAGACCGAAACTGATCATCGCCGACGAGCCTGTGGCGGCTATCGATGCTTCCATGAAGATGA
>JAFWDX010000069.1 GCA_017515945.1 Blautia sp.
CACACAGAGAACCGTCCCCTGTGTGGTAACTGCACGTCACCTGGCCAAACCTGTATGACACATGGTTTCATAACAGTCCCGTCTCGCGCAGCTTTTCAGTTCTCTCATAAAACTCATCATAAAAACCGCCTGACACAGACCACGGTTTCTCATAGAATTCCTTCAGCAGATACATAACTGCCTCATGCTGCTTCCTGTCGTCCATCCGCGGGATCTTCTCTCCGGCTTTCCGGATCAGGTCATGCCAGCAGTTGATATATTTTTCATAGCTTACCGGATCCGGCATGTCCAGCCATTTCCGGATCCTGACCTTGTACCGGTTCTGCGCTTTGCATTCCCCGGTCTGGAGGATATACCGGAAGCTCCCGTTCTCGTAATATCTGCCCAGCGGAAAGAGCCTGCACAGACCAGGACGCCATGCATGGATCCGGCATCGTCCTTCCGTCGTCAGGAAGGGACACGCGGAATCCGTACCGGTCATCTTTATGTTCGGCAGGATCACGCCGTCCGTGATATTCAGCTCCACCTCGCGCTCCAGCATGGATGAAAAAGTCCCTATGCCGCCTTTCGCAAAACGGTAAAAGTCCATGGGATCCAGGATCACGCTCCGGCCCATGTCCCGGCAGCATGCGCTGCAGCCGGCACATTCATTGCATCCCAGCTTTGCCATATCGGACAGGCTGTAAAAATGCCCGTCCGATATCTCATTTATATCCACATCACGCAGCATGCGGTCATCCTCTCAGAATCTCAGTCCAGTAATGCTGCTGGTAAATATCCGTGAACTGATAAAGTACCAGTGTTCCGTCGTCGCCGAGGAAGGTATCGCTGATCTCGATCTCGTCCTCACCCACGACCATCTGCTCGCCCAGGTAATAGCTGTCCTGGAATTCACCGTCATAGCTGAAGAAATCGCACAGGAAATCGATCTTGTCCCCGGCCTGCAGGTCGATCAGACCCCTGGCTACGGTTTCGGTCGTCTCTGCGTCATAATCGGGCTGTGCACCTGCTATATATCCCTTAGGATTCTCCGTGTCAAAAACAAGGATCAGGTTCACACGATCTCCGTTAAGCATGGCCGGTACTTTACCATAAGTTCTGTAGGAACCGTCCTCCTCTTCGATGGTATCCAGCCAGTAATAGCAGACCGGCTGACCGTTCAGAGAGATCCATGTTTTGTCCAGATTTGGAACCAGGTTGCCTTCATCGTCAAAGCTGTAGCTGTCGCCGGTATTATCCACGCCCAGATCCACATACCCTTCGCCGTCGTCATAAAAGATATTGATCGCCACATCGGTGATCAGATCCCACTGGTCATCGGTCAGAGAGATCACATTCTCCCCATCTGCATTCTGTTTCCAGAACAGCTGTGACGGGTCGAACTGATTCGCGGCGAGGTACTCCGCAGCATCCCCGGATTCGATCGCGCGGCCGCCAAAGAACCCGGTGTCCACGCCGGCCAGTGAGGCCAGACCGGAAAGAAGGGATTCGGCCATGGAACCGCCATAGGAAGAATTTCCATAAGAGGAATTCCCATAAGAAGAATTCCCATAAGAGGAACCGCCGTAGGAGCTGCCGCCCATCAGCGCGGAGAGCAGGTCGGCGATCTCGCTGCTGCTCACTGCCCCGCCATAGGAACCGCTCTGGCTGCTTGATCCATATGAGGAAGAGCCGCTCAGGGAGCTGCCAAAGAGGCCGCCGAACAGAGACTCCAGGGCTGTGCCGGACATACCGGAGGAAGCCTGGCCGCCGAGTTCGAGGCTGGCGAATTCACGGATACAGCTGGTAAAGTCGTCGTCCATATCCAGCGCGTTATAAGTCTGGACCGCCGTATTGACAGAGGACATCTTCTTATATGGGAAGTAAACCGACAGGCCGTAGGCATTCGTCAGCGAGGAGCGGTTGTATTTGACCGCGTCCAGCAGCACGTTGGCCAGGGACTGGGCCTGCAGGCTGTTCACCTTATTCAGGAAATCGACAAAGTCGATCTGATCGATCACAGAGGACTGGGCAAACTCCCGGACACTGTTCCTGGCCTGGGATACCGACTTGTACTCTCCGCCCCGGATCTTGCCGAGCAGATCCTGGGAGAAGGAGGACATGACCGAAGGAAGCGTCTCCTGAAGCTCAGCGAGGTCCACCACGGAAAGGGTGGCCGACTGTCCCCTGCACTGTCTGGCGCAGGTGTCCACAAAATCGTCAACGATCCTCTGTCCCACATCCAGCGTAGGCATGGAGGTATTGGCGGAGAAATCCGTAAGCCAGTTGGTATAATACCATCCGATACCAGGCTCCGTCTCCTCGGATGCGATCAGATAATCCGCATAGGAGCTGAGCATGCGGGCTGTTTCCACCGTGGCCATCAGGCAGGCGTCAAAGCCGATGAAATCGAACTTCTGTCCGGCTTTTGAAAGAGCGCTGTCGATCTGGGCAAGGGACATGGATCCGCTGCGGGCATTCTTTTCATCATACCCGTATCCGCTCAGGGAGCCGCCGCCATGATCCCAGAAGATCAGATCATATCTGTCAGCAGGAAAGTTCTGCGCACCCCAGGTGATAAAGCTTGTCAGTGTGTCCGGGCTGGTCATAGCCGAAGAACCGGCATTGTCGCTGAGCCGGACAAGGCCGCCGTCCTTTACCTGATAGATCTCATTCACACGGCTGCTGATGATGTTATTCTGCCAGCGGCTGCATCCGCCGGTATAAATGATCAGGTTGATGTTGTCGCTAAGCTTTGCCTTAGCCATCTCGGACAGGTCTCTGGTCGCCATGCCGCTTCTGGACTCCAGGTCCGTTCCGCACATATAGACCATGATCGTCACCACATCCCGGCCATTTCCGCGGATCGTGGTGTATTTATCCCTGGCTTTGTCAGAGACCTTGCGGTTGAGCACGCCGGTATTGCCGCCGCTGCCCCACCCGGATGAGGATGAGCTGCCCGTACCGCCGGTGAGGAGGCTGATATAATCCGACAGGGAAGAACCGCCGGACTGGGCCGTCGTCGACGATGATGCTGTACTGCCGGTGTTTCCGGAAGTACTGCTCGCCGTGCCGGAGCTGCTGTTCACTGAACCTGCATTGCTGCCCGCAGTCCCGGAGCTGTTTCCCGAAACCGTCTGCGATGTGGTATTACCGTATGAACCGGTTCCTGATGAGCCGGTCAGCGAAGGCGCGGAGGTACCGTTACCGCCGCCCAGGCCGAGACAGCTGCCCAGGCCTCCGCCGCCACCCAGCAGGATAATGGCAGCCAGCAGGAGCAGCGGCAGCGGCAGACGGCCCCTGGTCTGTCTGGTTTCTCCACCGGACATACCTGTTCCCATACCCGGATTCGGAATAAATCCGCCGGAGGGTCTCTGTGAGGATCCGGTTCCCATGCCAGGACGCGGTGTCTTTCCGCTTCCGCCGGCCGGCTTGGAGCTTTGACCGGATCCGCCCGGCTTTGCACCCGTGGACGGGCGTGAAAAGATATTGGAACCGCTGCCGACCGGGCCGGAACCTGTTCCCTCACCGCGACGGTGTACGCCGGCTCCCTGGCCTGTTACGTTTTTTTCTCTCCCTTTCGGTCTGTTTGTCTTATCCATCCTGTCTGTTCACCTCTTCCAAATTCTCAGAACTGTGGCTGTTTTCCGGTTGAAGCCTCATTGCGCCGTTCCTCCTTGATCTCCCAATGGAGCAGGAATGTCAGCGCTGCCCGGAGCGCAATAATACCCGCGACGGTGACGATCTCCTGCCACTGCCGTACGATGACGGTACGCAGGATCTCGCTTCCCATTTTGAATTCCAGTCCCATGGCAAGACCCTGGGCGAGATAGATCCCGGTCCGGTCGTCATGCCGCAGCCAACGCACGAACCCCATCACGCCTGTGCGGATAATGATCGCGACGCCGATGAATTCAAACAGCACGATGGCGATAGAAGCGATATTTTCCAGCAGTATCTCCAGAAAACTGACGATCTCCTCCACCTCTTCACCTCCTCCTGTGAAAATAATATACATACCTTTATTATAGAGCGCGATTCTGCTTTTGTAAATCAGGAAAGCCTTTTTGCAGAACATTCATCCCCTGACTCATTGAACCTGCTATAATACATTCATCGTATCATGAAGTCCTGCGAAGTCATGCTGACGCAGCGCTTCATACAGAATAACGGCCACAGAATTGGCCAGGTTAAGGGAGCGCTCCTCGCCGGCCATGGGGATCCGGATACACGAATCAAGGTTTTCCCTGAGGATCTCCTCCGGAATTCCGGCGCTTTCCTTGCCGAACATGATACAGCATCCGTCCTCAAAAAAGACATCCGTATATCTGCGGGGCGCCTTGGTCGTGGCATAATAGATCTTTTTCCCCGCATTCCTTTCCATAAAATCCTGATAGTCCAGATATCTGGTCACATCCAGCCGTTTCCAGTAATCCATTCCCGCCCTGGCCAGCGCTTTCTCATTCAGCTTAAATCCCAGGGGATCGATCAGATGCAGGGAAGCATCCGCCGCAACGCAGGTCCTGCCGATATTGCCGGTATTCGATGGGATCTCCGGCTCCAGAAGTGCTATGTGAAAATGTGCCATATCACAGTTTCCTCCCTTAATCATAACATCGATGGGGTCTGGCCCTCCAAACATTCTGTGAACAGCGTTCATGGTTTGTTCATGGGAAACCCATGAACAAATCATGAACGCTGTTCACAGAATGTTTGGAGGGCCAGACCCCGTCAAACGAATGCCCGTCAAATGTGAGTCACGGGGACAGGTTCCCTGACTCATGCTCCAGTTCATCCGGCATGGGCCGTTCCAGATAGCGCCATCCGGCGGTTCCTTTTAACATGCGGGCGGGACCGGTCGTGACCGTTCCGATGACAGCGCAGGACAGACCGAGCTCTTTTAAATCACGCAGGATCCGCCAGCTGCCGGCTGTCCCGGCGATCCAGACATTCCGGCAGAGCAGCCTGTAAGGATTCAGATCAAAGAATTCGCAGATCTCAACCGTCTCCTGCCGGATCGGGATCAGGCAGGCGTCCGCCTCCAGTCCTGTGCCGGAGTCCTCAGATATCTTCCACAGGGATGCCAGAATACCTCCGCGGGAAACCTCCGTCCAGGCTGAACAGGAATCCAGGATCCTTTCGATCCTCTCCGGATCAACTGGGGCTTCACTGTCCCAGGCCCTGATCCTGTTCAGAAATGAATCAGGAAAGAAACCGCTCAGTTTATCCGAAAAAAGGGACGTCAGCACAGACGTCCCCTTTAATCCTGCGTATCCGACAGCCAACAGGTCGTCTCCGGGCCGCAGCAATCCCTTACTCATTTGATCAGGAATGAAAGCACGGTCGGTACGACCATGGCAAGTACCAGGATCACAGCGATCACTGCCGTGATCATTCTCTGTTTCTTTTTGTCAAACATGTCTTTTAGCTCCTAACATTCTTATTTACAGAGTATCCAATTACGCGTCCAGCAGTCCTTTCAGCGTATCCTTGGAAGAGAGGCCAACGAGGCGTTCCGCTTCCTGTCCGCCTTTGAACAGGATCAGGGTCGGTATGCTCATGACGTTAAACTGCTGAGCCAGTGAGGGCTCTTCATCCACGTCCACCTTGCCGATGCTGTATCCCTCTGCAGCCAGCTCGGACAGGATCGGACCCTGTCTCTTGCAGGGGCCGCACCATGTGGCCCAGAAATCCACGAGGATCGGCTTTTCAGACTTTAATACTTCTTCTTCAAAATTCGCAGCTGTAATGACCTTTTCCATGATTTCTCTCCTTATCTGTACCAGTGGATTTTGAAATATGAAACTTCGTAACTGTTCAGTCAGCACCTCGCATTTACTGCGAGGTGCGTGAGACAAAAGTTGAACAGACAAGGCCAGGCGCACTTCCAATGCGACGAAAGGAGCCTGCGCCTGGCCTCGTAACTGTGAAGGAGCTTGTGACTGAACAGTTACGAAACTTCACTTATTTATGCCAGAACGTCTTAATACGTAAAGCTCCAAATACTTTGGATCTCTTCGTATACCACATATGAGAACTTATATTTCCTGTCCTATTCTCCCCACTATAGTCGGAGGATCAGGGCAGTTCATTTAATAATAGTTCCCGCGGGTATATGGCCTGGTTGCACGAAAAACTCTTATGCCTTAAGGCTGCGCACATATTTGATCGCGCTCAGACCAGCCTGCGCTCCCTCATGCACGGCCTTGGCTACCTGCAGCAATCCTCCGGTGCAGTCGCCCGCGGCAAAAAGGCCCGGAATGGTCGTCTGCATCGTGTCGTCAACCTTGATATTGCCTTTATCGGTAAGCTCCGCCCCCATCTGGCGGGCGATGGATGCGCTTCCCGCTGTCCCGATGGCTACAAAGAGTCCGTCGACCGGGATTTCCCGGCTGCCTTCACCGTCCTGGAGCTTCACTCCGGTGACACGGTCCGGGCCGCAGATCTCCTCCACCTTGCCAGTGAGGACCTCGATCCCCTCCGGCAGGTCAAACTCCGGCTCCTTGCCATCGGTAAGGATCATGGTGCTGCCGGCGGTATGTGAAAGATACTCGGCCTCGTGCAGCGCGAACTGCCCGTTTCCGAGCACCGCGACGGCCTTCTGTCTGTAAAAGAATGCGTCGCATACTGCACAGTAGCTTACCCCTTTGCCCTCCAGGTCAGAAAGGCCTTTGATCTTGGGCGCAAGCCTCTTGTTCCCGCAGGCCAGGATCACCGAGGCGGTCTCAAAGGTACCCTGGGTCGTTATGACCTCAAAGCTGTCAAAACCGCCGATCTCCAGGACCTGTGCCTTGAGAATGCGGATGTCCAGCGCGCGGGCCTGTTCAAGGCCTCGCTCATAGAGCTCCGCGCCGCTTAACGGACGCTCCAGTCCATAGTAGTTTTCAATCTTTTCCGCTTTTTCAAGCGCGCCGATCCCGTTGTCCAGAACCAGCGGATCAGCCCCGGATCGCTTCACATACAGGGCTGCGGATATGCCGGCAGGGCCGGCACCCATGATAATAACCTGTTCCATTAATTCACCCTTCCAGTGGATACTTGTCCGTCAGTGATTTGACCAGGGCTCTGGCCTTATCTTTGTCCGGATCCGGCTGCATGGTGAGGGCGATGGCCTGGGCAACGACATCCATATCGGGCTCAAGCAGACCTCTGGTCGTCACGGCAGGCGATCCGAGACGGATCCCGCTCGTGACAAAAGCGGATCTGGGATCATTGGGAATCGTGTTTTTGTTGGCAGTTATGTTGACCTCATCCAGCAGGTTCTGCAGCTCTTTTCCGGAAAGATGCGTACTGCTCAGATCCACCAGCATCAGATGGTTGTCCGTGCCGCCGGATACGATCTTTACGCCGCGGCTCATCAGCCCGTCGCAGAGCGCTTTCGCATTCAGCACCACCTGACGGCCGTACTGCACGAAGGCAGGCTCCATGGCTTCCTTAAAGCATACTGCCTTTGCCGCGATCACGTGCATAAGGGGACCGCCCTGGACGCCGGGGAAGATGGCTTTGTTGAAATTGAACTTTTTCGCGTTTTCCTCGCTGCTCAGGATCAGACCGCCTCTGGGACCTCTGAGAGTCTTATGTGTCGTCGTGGTGACGACATGGGCATAGGGGATGGGGCTGGGATGCTGTCCCGAGGCCACCAGTCCGGCAATATGCGCCATATCCACCATCAGATACGCGCCGACCTCATCCGCGATCTCACGGAACCGCTTAAAATCAATGGTCCTGGCGTATGCGCTGGCACCGGCGATGATCAGCTTCGGACGGCACTCTTTGGCGATCCGGAGCACCTCATCGTAATCGATCACACCGTCGTCGTTCACGCCATACGGGACGACATGGTAATAACTTCCTGACATATTGGCAGGACTGCCATGGGTCAGATGGCCGCCATGGTCGAGATTCATGCCCATCATGGTATCGCCGGGCTGCAGGATGGCGAACTCGACGGCCATATTTGCCTGAGCCCCGGAGTGCGGCTGGACATTGGCATATTCACAGCCGAAAAGCTTTTTCGCTCTTTCGATCGCCAGGGCTTCCACCTCGTCCACGCATTCGCATCCTCCGTAAAATCTCTTTCCCGAATATCCCTCTGCGTATTTGTTTGTCAGCACGGAACCCATCGTGGCCATGACAGCCTTGCTGGCCCAGTTCTCAGATGCGATCAGCTCGAGATGAGAATTCTGTCTGACATACTCTGCCTCAAGGAGTCCCGCGATTTCCGGATCCACTTTCCTGATTTCTTCGATCGAATACATGCTTTGATTTCCCTCCTGGACTAATGATTCGTTTCCCTGTGTAGTTTTTCGTGACGATTATACATGATTTAATAAAAACTGTAAAGTGGGGAAATGGGGTCCGGAACCACACAGGGGACGGTTCTCTGTGTGGAACCACACAG
>JAFWDX010000070.1 GCA_017515945.1 Blautia sp.
AATCGTCTCTTCACTTGCACAGTGACGGATTATATGTTAAAATGATAAAAAAATGAGGAGGTGCCTTTTATGAAAAGAGTAACTGCAACTGTATGCGTTGTTTCCGCGGCTATGTTTTTTGGTGCCGCCCTGTATGCCTCTGCTGCCGAAACACCGGTGCCTGCCGGAGAAAATGGTATCATAACAGCTGATGAATGGGAGGAGGTTTATCCTGAGCTGGTGCAGACATACCGGCAGAATGAGGAAAACACCTACAGGATCAGCTATCTGGATACCGACCCTTATCTTGCCAATATCTATGAGGGATATGGTTTTGCTTTTGACTACACCAGCGCTGTCGGCCATTCCTATTGCCTTGAGGATGTCTACAATACGGAGAGACCTCATCCGCTGGCCAACTGCCTCACCTGCAAGACTGCTGATTTCACAAAAATGGTCAATGACCTGGGAGAGGAGGTTTACTCCTACGATTTCCAGGAGGTCTACAGCTCCATGAATGAGAGTGTAGGCTGCTACAACTGCCATGCCAACGAGGAAGCGGCCGGTGAAGACAATCTGACAGTGACCCATTCCTATATCACGCTGGCCCTCGGTGAGGACCATGACGGGATCGATCCGAGAGTCCTGGCCTGCGGGCAGTGCCATATTGAGTATTATTTTGACCCGGAGACAAAAGCGACCCGGATGCCCCATGCCGATGTGGCAGGGATGGGGCCGGAGGCCACGCTGGCGTATTATGACGAGATGGACTTCGCGGACTGGACGCAGGAGAGCACGGGTACACGTATGCTCAAGGCACAGCATCCCGAGATGGAGACCTTCCTCGACGAGAACAGTATCCACAACAAGATGGGTCTGACCTGTGCGGACTGCCATATGGGCAGCGCGACCGCCACGGACGGTACCACCTTTGTCAACCATTACTGGAGGAGCCCGCTTGAGGATGAGGCCCTGCTTGAGACCTGCGCCGCCTGTCATAAAGATACCGATATGACGGTCAAGGTGCACAAGCTCCAGGCGGAGATCACCGGTGTCGAAAAGATGCTTGGCAAACGCTTGTCTCTGCTCAAGGATACACTGGCAGATGCTGTGCAGAGCGGCCTGTATTCCGAGGAAGAGCTGAATGAGATCCGCAGTCTGTATCGCAGCGCCCAGTGGTACTGGGATTACTGCTATGTGGAAAACAGCGAAGGCGCACACAATTCCACCTTTGCCCGTAACTGCCTGTACAAATCCCAGGATCTGATCCAGGAAGCCATGGACAAGCTCGAGGCTATGGCCGCCTGACCGGACGTTATGGAGAACCGCTGCTCTGATGTCTGTAAGGATATCAGGCGGCGGTTTTTTGGTTTTTAGGAGGTATTCAGATATGAAAAAAGCCGGCAGACTGCTTTTTTCCATGAAGTTTGCCATCGGCCTGCTGCTGGTTCTGATCGCGGCCTGCGTGCTGGGCAGTGTGATCCCTCAGGGGAATACACTGGCCTGGTATACGGCCGAGTACCACGAACGCGCTGCCGGTGCGATCATGCTTTTCGGACTGGACGATGTTTTTCACGCACCCTGGTTTGTGGTTCTGGCGGTCCTGCTGTGTATCAGCCTGCTGGGCTGCAATCTGATCCGTTTTCCGTCATTGATCAGAAGGATGAGGGAAAACCTTACCCTGCAGAATGCCGTGTCCAGAGCAGGACAGCAGCCCATCGGCCTCACAGAGGATCCGGAGAAGCTCTTCACTTCCCTTGGATTCCGCCGTGTCCGGAGCGGTGTGACTTCCTCGGAGCCTGCATGCGAATGCCGCTATGCGGTTAAGAATAAAGCCGGGATCTGGGGCGCATGGCTGTGTCATCTGGGCATGCTGATCGTGATCGTTGGGTTTGGGCTGGGACAGATGTTCAAGACTGAGTGGACGGTCTACGGAGTGCCCGGCCAGACCAGACAGGTGGGCGATACCGTGTATGCGCTCACCATCGATGATTTTACAACCAGCCTGAGACCGGATGATACGGTGGAGCAGTATACATCCACTCTGACGATGACGGACACATCCACGGGCGAGTCCCGTTCAGGTCAGGCCAGCGTCAATCATCCGCTGTCCCTTTTCGGGAGAAAGCTGTATCAGAATTCCACCGGCTGGGCAGCCACCGTACGGATCCTGAAAGCCGGAGAGGTGATCCAGGAGGCAGTCATCTGTGCGGGCGAGTACCTGGTCATAGAGGATCTGCCGGATCTGGTCGTTACCCTTTCCGCTTTTTATCCGGATGTGGTGGAAGGGGCGGACGGGCGTCCCGCGACGGCCTCCGGTGTGGTCCGCAATCCGGGCTATCTGTACCGCCTTTACTATAAAGAACAGGTGCTGGGGATGAACCTGCTGAAGGGAGATGAGGAGATCACGGTGGAGGATTACGCCATCCGTTTTTCAGACCCTCAGCAATACACACTGATCCAGATCAAAAGGGATCCTTTTACAGGCATAGCTGCCGCAGGCGGACTGCTGATCCTTGTATCCCTGCTGCTGGCCTTCTACCTCCGCACGGCGGAGCTCTGGGCGGTCAACATCGGGGACGGCACCTGGCAGGTCTTCGGCTCCTGTCCGAAAGGCGCGCAGGAGTTTATACAGAACGTTCGGCGTAACTGTTGAGTCAGCACCTCGCATTTACTGCGACACCGAAGGCGTGCCTTGGCAGGTGCGTGAGAAAAAAGTTGAATAGCCAAGGCCAGGCGCACTTCTATTGCGACGAAAGGAGCCTGCGCCTGGCCTCGTAACTGTGAAGGAGCTTGTGACTTAACAGTTACAAAAGTGTGACAGGCCTGTCATGACAGAGCCGGCCAAAACGCAGGAAGATGCGGCAAAGGAGGCGGATTATGAACAGTGAAAGATTTTTGCAGATTGAAAATGTGCTTTTTACCGTGACCATGGTATGTTATCTGGCCGCCATGGTTATTTATGTCCTGTTTTTCGTACTTAAAAAGGAAACACTGGGAAAGATCGCTGGGTTTGCTTCACTCGCGGGCTTCCTCTTTCATACGGTCGCCCTGGTGGTGCGCGGCATCGGCGCAGGCCGTCTGCCCATGACCAATCAGTATGAATTCGCCACCAGCTTTGCCTGGGGGATCTGCCTGTGCTTTCTGTTCTTCCTGTGGAAGTACAGATTCCGTGTCCTTGGCGTCTTTGTCATGCCGGTGATCTTCTTTGTCATCGGATATGCCGCCATGCAGAGCCGTGAAGTGCGTGAACTCATGCCTGCGCTTCGCAGCAACTGGCTGGCGATCCATGTTTCCTCAGCCATCATTTCCTATGGGGCGTTCGGAGTATCCTTTGCCGTATCTCTGATCTTCCTGATCCGTCAGAGGTTTAAGAGTGATACATTCTGGGACAGCCATATCCCTGAACCAGACAGACTGGATCAGATCAGTTACCGGGCGGTCAGCCTGGGTTTTCTTTTCCTGACCTTTGTCATCGTGACCGGGGCGATCTGGGCGGAAAGAGCCTGGGGCAGCTACTGGTCCTGGGATCCAAAGGAAACCTGGTCGCTGATCACCTGGCTGATCTATGCCATCTATCTCCATCTGCGCCTGAACAGGGGATGGAGGAATAAAAACGCCGCGGTTTTTGCGGTGATCGGTTTTGTGTGCGTGATCTTTACCTATATTGGCGTGAACACGTTCCTGCCGGGTATTCACAGCTACGCGTAAATAATTGAATCGGGGTAACTGTTCAGTCAGCACCTCGCATTTACTGCGAGGTGTGTGGAACAAAAGCTTAACCGCCAAGGCCAGGCGCACTTCCAATGCGACGAAAGGAGCCTGCGTCTGGCCTCGTAACTGTGAAGGA
>JAFWDX010000071.1 GCA_017515945.1 Blautia sp.
CTGACCGTCATTCATTTTCTTAACGATCTTGTTGACAGTTAACAGGAGGATAACGTTGATCACGGTATTGAAGAGACCGACCGCCGTGGAGAAGCTGTAGTCTCCGCTCAGAAGACCTTTCTTGTACACATAGGTTGCGATGATTTCCGAGGAAGCCAGGTTCAGGTCTGTCTGCAATGCGTAGGCTTTCTCAAATCCGATGCTCATGATATTACCTGCCTGCAGGATGAACTGAATGACTACCATGTCCTTGATCGCCGGCCACTCTACGGCCTTGATCTGCTGGAAGATGTTGGCGCCGTCGATCTGGGCGGCCTCCATCAGCACCTGGCTGGCATTGTAAAGGGCGGCGGTATACATGATCGAAGCCCAGCCGGCGCCCTGCCAGATCCCGGACGCGATATAGATCGTGCGGAACGCGGAAGGCATGGTCATGAAGTTGATCTGCGTTCCCAGAAGCAGGTTCACAGGTCCTGTGACTGAAAGAAGAATGCGCACCATACCGCAGAGTACGATGACCGAAATGAAGTTCGGCATATACAGGATCAGCTGTACATTCTTCTTAAGTCTCTTGCTCTCGATCCGGTTCAGCAGGAAAGCCAGCAGGATCGGAACGGGGAATCCCCAGAGCAGTCCATAGATACTCAGCTTCAAAGTATTCACCAGATATCTCATGAAATCCGGTGAAGACAGGAACCTGTTGAAATTCTTCAGACCTACCCATTCGCTGCGAAGCAGGCCCTTGATCGGGCTGTACTTTTCAAAAGCGATCAGGATCCCGCCCATGGGGATGTACCTGAAGATAATGGTCAGCGCCAGCGCCGGCAGCATGAAGAAAACGTACAGCTGCCAGTTCTGTCTCATGTAGACCGCTGTCTTGTGCAGCTTTGAATCGTACTTCCTGTCAGCCGCGGGTACCGCATTGGAGTCTGTCATTCCATTTTACCTCCTTTACACACTATAGTTACATTTATAAATACCGAGTCCTCTC
Source organism: Blautia sp. (assembly GCA_017515945.1). Lineage (GTDB taxonomy): Bacteria > Bacillota > Clostridia > Lachnospirales > Lachnospiraceae > Blautia_A. The sequence continues at coordinate 992 of JAFWDX010000071.1, forward strand.
ATCCCCTTTCTGAATTTGTCATTTGTAAACATCACTTAAGCACTATGAACAAAATCATATCACATTATTTTCATTTGTCAATAGATAGATGGTTCATATGTAACTTTTTCTTTCGTGACGGGTTTTACATTCGTTTTATTATGTGATTTTTTGATTGTGATGTCTTGATTTTGGTTTTTACATTTGACACATTTCAAGAAACAGGATATACTGTTTTTTAAGAAGGACAGGGGATTCGTAACCGATAACCGTTCAGTCACAGGCTCCTTACATGAAATCAGTCAGCGGAGAAAGAAAGGAAAAGAAATGCATAATCTGTTAAATCCGGACAGCAGGCTTATGAACTTCATCACCAAAATTGCAGACACGGTTTTTCTGAATATCCTGTGGTTTTTGTTCAGTATTCCTGTCTTTACGGCCGGTGCGGCTACCATAGCTCTGTTTGACATGACGCTGCGCATGGTCAATGACGAGGAAGGAGCCCTTTTCAGCAGCTACATAAAATCTTTCCGCAGCAATTTCAGACTTGCCACCCGTACATGGCTGATCCTGCTTGCCGCAGGCATCATTTTTGCCTTTGACGGTTATGTTCTTTACCATATGTATACCGCGGGTGCTTTCTGGACTATCGTGACGGCTGTCTACCTGGTCGGACTGGCCGCATACGCGATCGTACTCATGTATGTTTTTCCGTTAATGGCAGTCTTTGACAACACCCCCCTGGCCATGATCCGCAACGCCTTCATGATCGGAATGAGATTTCTTTTCTGTACAGCGCTTCAGGCGGGCGTATATTTTCTGATGCTCCTGACTGCCGTCCGCTTTTTCACCCCCATTCTCATGTTCGGCGAAGGGCTCTGTGCGCTTGTCTGCTCTTATCTGATGAATCAGATCATGAAGCAGCTGCGCGACAAGGCACAGTCGGAGGAGCCTTGAGTGGGGAAAACGCCCCTTCCGCCCTGCACCGGCTGAAGGGATGGGAAAAGCTCAGATACATCCTTGACTATTACAAACTGCCGATCATACTGGTCGGCATCCTTTTGTATATCGTCGTATGGTTCACAATAAAAACCGTGACGAAGAAAGATGTGGTCCTGTATCTCGGACTGGTTAATGTGGCACCAACGGAGGAACTTGCCCTGCAGCTGTCAGATGAATATCTTAAGGAAGCGGTTTACCCGAAATCCGATTATGAGTTATATCTTTACAGAAACCTTTTTATGTCAGCGGACGAATCAAGTGAATACCACGCCTATTCCTATGCAACAAAAATGAAAATTCTGGGAGCCATAGATGCTGAACAGCTCGATGTGGTCCTGATGAACAAAGAAGCCTTCGACTCCTTCTCTCAGAACGGATATCTGTGGGATCTTCAGGAACTGCTGAGTGGTCCGGCTTCCTCTGAGGAGGACCAGGCACTGTACCGTCTGATCGAGGACAATATTCAGATGAATATTATCATTCAGGAAGACAATTCCACCGATGTGCTTTTAGGAAATGAAAAAGAATATAAAGCGGTCACCACAACAGGCGGCTATGGTCTTGATCTGACCTCGGCCTCCCGGCTGATCAGCAGGGAAAATCTCAGCGGAACCGTATACCTTGGGGTTCTCGTAAATACACCCCGCCGGCAGGAAGCTGTCCGCTACCTCTCGTATCTGGTGAGTCACGGGGACAGGTTCCTTGACTCATTTTATGAAAGTCAAACAGAGTCTAGTGGTCCGTCTCAATCAGTTTTAAAACTTTAAGTGCCAGATTGACTCCATAGGCAAGGCGGGTGAAGGCCCCGTAGCGGGCTACGGCAACTGAGCCCAACGCAGCATATGAAGTCAAGATGGTGCTTTAAGTTTAAATATGATTGAGACGGCCCACTAGTATAAATGGGATAAGGCCGTACTTTGACTTCCTGTAAGGAATCCTGTATAATCAGGTTATTCTGATGCATTTTCCATTTATCAGATCACGCGAGTATAAAAAGTTGTACAAACAATACGAAAGATGAGGTACCCGAATGGCAGGCAGAGTGACACTGCAGGATATCGCAGATGAACTTGGACTTTCGAGAAACACGGTTTCTAAGGCTATAAATAATACAGGTGTGCTGGCCGACAGCACCAGGGAACGCGTTCTTCTTAAAGCAAAGGAAATGGGCTATAAGCAGTTTTCCTACCTGCAGTTCGGACAGGATTCAGCCGCAAAGCTGGATCTTCCCGGCCAGAATACAGATTCCTCCGTTACCTCCGGCGTAAAAGAGATTGCCATCCTCTCTGCAGGTTTTGTCGGCGGGTCTCATTTTGCCCTGTCCATGATCGACAGGTTCCAGCGGGATTTTTCTTCCCTCGGATACAGCATCAGCATGTACAGAGTCATGCCTGAAGAACTCCGGAATCTGCAGCTTCCCAGTGCTTTCCGTCCGGAATCCGTCTCCGGCATCATGTGCCTTGAGCTCTTCGATGCGAACTACTGCCGGATGCTTTGCGATCTGGGCATTCCCATTCTGATAACAGATGGACCGGTTTCCGTTTTCGAAGGTACCTTTGAAGCGGATCACATCATGATGGATAACCAGACACAGCTTTTTGTATTTTTTAAGGAAATGAAAAAACGCGGAAAGACCAGGGTCAGTTATGTCGGGGACATACATCACTGCCAGTCTTTTTATGAACGCTACAACGCCCTTCGTCAGGCCGTGGATCTTTATGGGCTGACTGAGACGCAGAGCATCACGGGCGGGTTCATCCGTACCTATGATAACAGTTATATCCAGTATCTGGATGAGTCGTTGCTCGCCCTGCCGCAATTACCGGACGTTTTTTTATGTGCAAATGATTTCGTCGCCATGGATATACTGAAAATCCTGCGTAAAATGAATGTTTCCGTCCCGGATGACGTGTGGATCTGCGGCTTCGACGATTCTCCGGAATCAAGGATCATGGTTCCCGGACTCACCACCGTGCACATCCACAGTCAGATCATGGGATTTACAGCCGTCCGGCTGCTCCACTCCCGGATCTGCGCGCCGGATCTGCATTACCGCACGGTTTATACACAGACGGATCTGATCTACAGGGGGTCAACCGGGGATTGAATTGTGAAGGGAGGCTGGTGAGTCAGGGGGCCGTTGAGTCAGGGGACCGTTGAGTCAGGGGCCCGGTGAGTCAGGGGGACAGGTTCCTTGACTCGCACTTACGTGTGAGTCAAGGAACC
>JAFWDX010000072.1 GCA_017515945.1 Blautia sp.
TATGCAGTCAAGATGGTGCTTTAAGTTTAAATCTGATTGAGACGGACCACTAGATGACATTTGCCGTGAACAGTAACCAGGTGGAACAGACTCATGCCCCCATCAACCATCCTCTTGTGCAAATACCCCTGTATCAGGTATAATCAAAGCAGAATGTATTGTGGGTAACTGTTCAGTCAGCACCTCGTATTTACTGCGACACCGCACGCGTGCCTTGGCAGGTATGTGAAACAGCTGAGGCCACACCGAAGGCGTCTCTTGGGAGGAGTCTGCGCCTGGCCTTGTAACTGTGGAGGAGATTGTGACTGAACAGTAACTATCACGGCATATTTTCCGCCATCGGAGGAAACAGTTATGAAAAAGATAATGGGCATTACCGTCGGAGGCCTTCAGGAGAAAACCTCGCGGCTTGTGCTGTTCATGATTCTCATAACAGTCGTCATGTTTTCGGGCGTGTCGTTTTATCAGAATCAAAGGCTCAGCAAGGTGGTAAACAAGGCCAGGGATGAACAGACTCAGGCGATATCCCGGATCTCGCAGGAAAGCATGCAGCGGCAGCTGGAGCAGTCCATGCTCCGGATGACGGCGCTGCGGGCGGACATTGCAGGCAGCGATTTTTCCGAGGTCATCAATGATCTTTACATGATGCAGGCTATCGCCCAGGGGCTTCTGGAGAACAGGAGCATGCTGGAGCCGGCCGTCGTTTCTCCACCGGATCCGGCCCTGGACGGTACACCAACGGCCCATGTTCTGTGGGAGGATGGGGTCGATTACACAAAATCGGAGTATCTGGGCGTCATCGCCCATATGAGCGCCCCATTGCTTGCGCTCTACAACAACTGTCCGAAGATCACCAGCTGTTACGTGGGAATATCGGACGGAACGCATCTGAGCATCGATAAAAATCTGGCAAACCGGTTTGACGATGAAGGCAGACAGATTCCCTATCCTGTGCGGCAGCGTCCCTGGTACAAGGGTGCTGTCGAGGCTGGTGGGCTGTACTTTACAGGCATTGAAGAGGATGCCTTCAGCGGTGAATACTGCATCACCTGTTCCGTGCCGGTCTATCTGGAGGATGAGCTCATTTGCGTGGTCGGCATGGACGTTTCTCTGGCCACCATGACGGAATTTGTGCAGGACTCCGGGGGCAGCGCCTGGTTCTCTTTCATCGTGAACGGCAATGGACAGGTGATCTTTGCGCCGGATGACAACGGCATTTTTTCCGTCGAGACGGCCGAAAATGCCAAGGATCTGCGGAGTCTTGGTAATGAACCCCTCGCCGCGTTTATCGACGACGCCCTCCTGGAAAATACTCCGCTGACCGTTGTCACCCTTAACGATAAAGAATATTATATGTCGGGAGCGCCGCTTCCGGACGTCGGCTGGGCCGTCATTACCGCCGTCAGCCGGGAGGCTGTCGAAGAGCCGTCTGTGCAGCTGCTGGAAAAGATGGATCTGATCAATGAATCCTCCACAGCCACATTCAGAGAAGGAAGCGCACAGACAACCAGGCAGGTTTTGTTCCTGATCGCCTTCATCCTGGCTGCGGGGATCCTGGCAGCCAGATACACGGCAGGCCGGATCGTAAAGCCGATCGAGGAGATGACCCGGAGCATCATTAACAGCAGCCGGACCGGACAGCTTTTCGAGATGAAGGATACCTACAAAACTGACGATGAGATCGAGGTCCTGGCCCAGGCCTTCTATGATCTGTCAAAGAAAACGAAACAATACATCGAAGATATCACCGCGATCACAAAGGAAAAGGAGCGGATCAGCACGGAGCTGGAGCTGGCCAGAAAGATCCAGGCGGACATGATGCCGTATATCTATCCGGCTTTCCCGGACCGTCCGGAATTTGACATCTATGCCACCATGAATCCGGCCCGGGAGGTAGGAGGCGATTTTTACGACTTCTTCCTGATCGACGACGATCATCTGGGCATGGTCGTGGCGGATGTGTCCGGAAAAGGCGTGCCGGCCGCGCTGTTCATGATGATGTCCAAGATCCTGATCAACAATTTCGCCATGATGGGCGGTGATCCCGCCAGGGTCCTCGAACAGACGAACAACACCATCTGCCAGAATAATGAGGATGAAATGTTCATCACTGCCTGGTTTGGCATACTCGAGATCAGTTCCGGACGAGTCACCGCAGCAAATGCCGGCCACGAGTATCCGCTGCTCAAAAACGCCGGCGGTGATTTTGAGATCCTCAAGGACAAGCACGGGTTTGTCCTGGGCGCGTTTGAGGACAAAAAATACGAGAACTATGAGATCATGCTGGAAAAGGGCAGCACGCTTTTCCTTTATACAGACGGCGTTCCCGAAGCGACGAATGAAGCCGGGGAGCTGTTCGGATCAAAAAGGCTGCTTGCGGCCATGAACAGAAGCAAAGCCGCGCGGCCTGTGCAGCTGCTGACATCTATCAAGGATGTGGTCAGCGATTTCGTGGGCGACGCGGATCAGTTTGATGATCTGACCATGCTGGCCATTACGCTGTTGTAGAGGGCGATGACAATCTGTCTGACGGCCTGGACATTACGGCTATCATGTTTGATAAACAGCTATAGGGAGCTGTTTGAAAGTCCGGGCATTGTGGCTATCATGTTTTATAAACAGCTATAGGGAGCCGTTTGAACGTCCGAGCATTGCGGCTATCATGTTTTATAAACAGCTATAGGGAGCCGTTTGAACGTCCGGGCATTGCGGCTATCATATTTTACATAAGGAGTTCCATATGAGAATAATTTCATCCGAAAGCACCCCTCACAGGCCTGCCCGGCAGCTCTGGCGCATCATCGCCGTGCTGGCGCTGATGCTTGCCTTCACAAAGTCCATAAGCCCTGTTCCTGTATCAGGAGCATCTCTTCCGGCAGACCGGACGGAAAAAGCCGCGTTTTCTGACGCGCCGCTGGTCTACACGACTTACATCACCAAAACTTCGATCCGATTCACCTTCACAAAAAGAAAGGATCTGACGGGTTACCTCATCTATATGAGCGACCGGGCTTCCGGCGGATATAAACGGGTCGCAAAGTCAAAGATCCGGACATACCGGGTCATGAATCTGCTGCCCGGCAAGACGTATTATTTCAAAATGAGGGGATACAAAAAGAATGGTACAAAGTACCGCTATACAAAGTGGACAGGGCCTGTTCCTCTCTCCTGCCCGCAGAAACGCGGTAAATCTACGCTCAAAAAGCTGCTCCAGACCGGTTTCATGCCGCTGGGCTCCACCATGTATGTGTGGGGCGGCGGCTGGAACGAAGCAGATAACGGGGCTGGCGTGGAGGCCGTCACCATCGGTGTCAGTCCAAGGTGGCGTCAGTTTTATCTGGAACAGACTTCTTCCTATAATTATAACAACACGCGTTATCAGATCCACGACGGCCTGGACTGCTCCGGTTATGTAGGCTGGTGTATTTACAACATCCTGAACACGCAGAGTGGGAAAAAGGGGTATGTCATGTACGCAGAGGACATGTGCGCCAATTTTGCCTCCAGAGGCTGGGGCACATATATCCCGGCCAGCCGGGTCACGGATTACCGGGCCGGGGACATCATGTGCAACGAAGGGCATGTATGGATCGTCGTCGGGGAATGTTCCGACGGCAGCGTCGTAATCCTCCACTGCAGCCCGCCAGGCGTCATTCTCTGCGGTACCCCCTCCCGGACCGGAGCGACGAACAGCCGGGCCGTGGCGCTGGCGCGGAAATATATGAAGAAATACCATCCGGACTGGTATCGGAAATTCCCCGACTGCACCCGGGACAGTTCATATCTGAACAGCTATAATCAGATGCGCTGGGATCTGAGCGGGGACAGTGTGATGAGCGATCCGGACGGATTCGCGCAGATGACGGCCGATCAGGTTCTCAGCAGACTGCCGTGAGGGCTGAGTGAGTCACGGGGACAGGTTCCTTGACTCATTCATGAGTCAAGAAACCTGTCCCTGTGACTCATCTAAGCGAGGCAGAGTGATGAGCGATCCGGACCGATTCGTGCAGATGACAGCTGATCAGGTTCTCAGCGGCTGGATGAGTCACGGGGACAGGTTCCCTGACTCATTCATGAGTCAAGGAACCTGTCCCCGTGACTCATCACCAGATGCGCTGGGAACTAAGCGATACAGAGCGATGAGCGATCCGCACAGATATCGGCGGATCAGATTCTCAGCAGGTTATCGTGAGGGCTGAGTGAGTCACAGGGACAGGTTCGAGACCACTGAAAAAGTAGGGTCTCGAACTTGTATCCTTTGAATTATCGTTATAAATTTTGAAGATCTCTCTTCAAAATCATTTTTACGTCATATTTCTGGGATAAAGAGTGGGTATTTACCACTCCTTATCCCATCTTTTTACCCTATTAATGCAACCATTCGCTTCAGGTTCACCGCTATTGCAGTGAACATTGCCTGCAATAGCACGCTTTGCAGACCGTACCCAATGGCGCGGTCTAATCCATGAAAGCGTTTCATTTCTGAGTTCTTTGGTTCGATTCTTGCTCTTATTTTATATCTACGCTTAAAATTCTCACTCTGCGTAAACTGGCTGTGCTCATATAGCTCTGCGTTAGATGTCCCGACACTGAGCTTTTTGGCAATCCGTTTTGCTTTTCCCAGACATTGCTGTCTGTGCGGGCAGCTGCGGCAGCACTCCCGCTCGAAATGGTAGTCTATCTGGTCCTTCTTTTTCTTACCGGTGCCACTCTCGTTTCCATGAATACATGTCCAGGTATCGCTGTCCTTATTGTATTTGAACAATATTTCATTGATCCGATATGCGGAATGATTGATTGGTATAAAAGCATCTATTCCCAGATGCCTGATCTGTCTCAA
>JAFWDX010000073.1 GCA_017515945.1 Blautia sp.
GTCTTGCCGCAGCCGCTGGGGCCGAGCAGCGTCAGGAATTCATTCTCGTAGATGTCGAGATTGATCCCGCGCAGAACCTGCTGATCATCAAAATTTTTGGTCAGCTCCTTCAGCTCGATTAATTTTCTCAATATAAGTTCCCTCCCGGAAAATAATGAAAAAGGTGGAACAGGTACCTATGGTCCCTGAGGACACTGAATCACATTTTACAGTATGAGGGCGGAAATAGCAATCAAAAAAACACCCGGGATCCTGCGGAACCCGGGTGTAAAACAAGCTGGAAAAGAGACTCGAACTCTCGACCCCTTCATTACGAGTGAAGTGCTCTACCGACTGAGCTATTCCAGCCTGTCATGGCGGCTGCATGCAGCCGACTGACAACAAAAGAGATTATAACGGATAATATCACCCGTGTCAAGGATTAAATTTCACGGCCTCCATCGCATAGTTAAATATGCGCAGCGAGGTGGCTGCACTGTAGTGCATGCCGTCATCCGTCCCCTCATCGTTGAGTGTCGTATACCCGTTGCGGTTAAGCCATGTAAAGGTGTCGATATAATCATAGGCTCCGGCCGTACCGATGCGCAGGAGCCGGTTATATTCGACTATGTCGGCAAGGCTCCTGGCGGCAATACCGTCGTTGACAGGATTGACCGACATGAGATAAAACCGGACATTGTAAGCGTCCAGCTTCCAGCGCAGGTTCATGAGAAAACGGATGGCAAAGGCGGCCATGGCGGATACATCCGCTCCGGGGCGCAGTTCATTGATGCCCAGATTATAGATCAGGACGGCGGGAAGGGTGGTATCCCCTTTTGTCAGGATCCGAAGCAGCTTTTGCTCGCCATTTTCATCGGCCAGGAAATCCCCCAGCGTTATGCCCGGTTTTGCCACAAAGGTCAGCGGGAGGTTTTTAAACCTGGTTTTCCCGATATGATTCTTCAGATAGACCCTGGTGTGGACCATACGGGAGTCCCCCACAATAACGACCTGGCGCCATACGGCCGGATCCGGCAGCAACATGGCCTTTCTGGCCGGCACTTTATCAGAAGCGCGTTTATACCAGACACCGTAAAATGTCATGTCCTTGTTCAGCTTCAGCTTCTGACCCGTCAGATATTTGGGATTGCGGCGTCTGCCCTTTTTGGTATGCCACCCCAGAAAGCTGTATCTGGCCGTGTTCTTCAAATAAGGGAACGTGATCGCTTCACCTTTTTTTACCGTTATGCTCCCGGCCTTCTTTCCGCCGGCCCCGATAAAGGCAGCTGTCACGACCGGCGACTGCACCTCATAAAAGCAGATGGACTTCGTGATGGTCAGAACCGTCCCGGGCAGGTATTTTACCTTTGAAGAGCCGGCCGTGAGCGCCCAGCCTTCACCGGCCATTCCATCCCTTTTCGGAACCTGCGGCAAAGTCACTTTATCGCCGGCACGAACTGACAGACTCAATGCTTTGCAGGCTTCATCCGTCTTCCCCTGCGCATCTGCAAATGTGACTTCGATTCCGCCCGACCCAAAATCTGAATATGGATAGGTGTAATCATAAGGCGCCGCGGAAGCGGTCACCACACAGGCCGCCGCAAACAGGCAGCCCAAAAGCACCGCAGCCATCCGTAACTGTTCAGTCACAAGCTCCTTCGCAGTTACGAGGCCGGGCGCAGGCTCCTTTCGTCGCATTGAAAGTGCGCCCGGCCCTGGCTGCTCAGCTTTTGTCTCACGCACCTCGCAGTAAATGCGAGATGCTGACTGAACAGTTGCGGCCATCCATCTGATTATAGACATTTTCAGATAAACTCACCTCCGATTACCATATTTAAAACCCTTTACTGACAATAAAATCATATGTACGTTTACAATTATTGTCATCTCTGTAGGCAAAATAGCGCGGACGCATGGCCGCATAGGCCTCCTTCTCCCTGAAGCCGTCCTCCATGCAGGCGATGATCCCGTCCACCAGCGCGTCTCCGGTCTCAAAGCTGTCGCCGAAGAGCTCCGTGGAGAAGTCGAGATAGCTGCCGCCATGGGCAGTGATATAATCCTCCCTGTCGAAATGGTAAAACAGCACCGGTTTTTCCAGGTAGTACGCGTCCCAGCATACACTGGAGTAGTCCGTGATCAGCATGCTGCACTTCATGATGATCTCGTTGAGCGGCTGCTCCCCAAAGGGAATCAGCTCGATGATGCTCTCGTCCGCCTTGAAATCCTGCAGATGATCCCTGAGCTTGGGATGGATGTAAAAGATCAGCCGCGTGTGGTTTTCTTTCAGGGCCGCCAGCAGGCGCGGATCCGTGAGCAGGCCGGAATAATTCCGGTAATAGGTGCTCCGGACAAACTCCTCTGATGTATTCTCCTCCAGCCACAGGCGCCAGGTGGGCATGACCAGGATGATCCGGTCCGCCGGATCCGACCTGTCCGTAAGCGCGTCCCAGCGGCAGAACCCCAGGATCGGGGCTTCACCCCTGGAATACCCGAAATATTCGGTGATGCTCTCCTGTTCA
>JAFWDX010000074.1 GCA_017515945.1 Blautia sp.
ACTGGCCTGCGTATTTTCGGAAGAGCTTTCCCATGTAGGGCTGGGAAATGGCAAAGCGGCCGGAGATGCTTTCCAGAGAAAGCTGTTCCGCCAGGTGCCGGTCCAGGTATTCCTCGATGGTGTGGAAGTACTCCGGGGAATCCACCCTGGGTTTTTCCTTCTCTTCTCCATCCTGAAAATAAAATACACTGTCCAGACTTTTTCGCAGCATCCGCATGTCCGTGGCATAGTAAAAGGCATCCTCTATATTGTATTCATTCTCCAACAGCGAATTGCCCTCCGGTACTGTCTGCCGGATAAAGTGGGAAAGGCGCCGGGTGACGTTTTCCATCCATAGCTGGGGCCGTTCTTCTTTCTCCCAGACATCATAGGCCTGGGATATCCGCTCGCGCAGTTTAGTGTTCTGCCGGGTCTGCGTGTAGTGGCGCAGCTCCTCCAGCAGTTCTTCGATCCGTGTCTCGTCGGGTATGGTCTGATCTGTCAGGCCGCCGCTTTCGTGATCCAGGTCAATGCACCGGCTGACTCCGACTGTGCTCAGGACATTCAGCCAGTGATAGAGTCCCTGGATCCGTTCCGCGATCTGCCCCGCCGGAAAGGATCTGCCGTAGTACAGAGTCGTGACGTAGGACTGCTCCTGCCGCTGGCGCTGACCGGCTTTCTTTATATAGGTCTCCATGGACTGATCGCCCAGCAGCACCTCAGGGATCAGGAAGAGCTGTTCCATGCTGTCCCTGCCGTATACGCTGAAGGGCTCCTGAAGGGTGCCGAAGATCTCCGGCTCCGTTGTCCTGGAAAAGCGGCGGGGCAGCCCGTTCTCCCGGATCAGTCCCGCGCAGAAGCGTCGGTAAGGAAAGAAGCGGGCCAGGAGGGATTCCTCCGGCTGTCTGCCCTGGCTGATCTCCCTCAGCAGCTCATTGCGGCGCTGGTAAAAAAGCAGGTCCAGCCGTTCCTTTACATGCGTCATCATCGCCGTAATGGAAGAAGGCATAATGGGCTTGGCCAGGTAATCCAGCACACCGCCCTGGATCGCCTCCCGCATGTATTCATAGTCCTGATAGCCGCTGATGACCACAAAGCACAGATCCGGGTACCGTTCCTTTGCCTCGCGTGCCATGGCCAGGCCGTTCATGACCGGCATCTGAATGTCCGTCAGCACCACGTCCGGCCTGCAGCGCCCGATCTGCTCCAGCGCTTCCTGCCCGTTGGCGGCCTCGCCTGCCACCTCAAAGGCGGGGCAGTGCTTTTCGATCACTCGGCAGATGGCGCGCACTGCCATGGGTTCGTCATCGGCCACAAATACTCTGTATCTGAACTGCTCTTCCATTTTTCACCTCATTTGACTGGCAGGTGCACGCAGAGGGGCGGCGGGGAATTACCGGCCACCCGGCAGCTGGTCTGCAGGTGTGCTCCGGGGCACTGGAGAATGACCGGCCTCTCGGTAGTTGAAATGGGGTCAGGCCCCATCGTTGTACGATTTTCAACCGGATATTTGTCGTCTATGGGTCCTGACCCCGTCGCTGCCGGTTCTGCGCCTCCAACCGGTTCTCACCGGACTTCCCGGAGGGTCTGAGTGAACCAAAGAAATTCGTACCCTGTGGAGTTCGTGGGGCACCACACAGAGTACCGTACCCTGTGGAATTCGTGGGGCACCACACAGAATACCGTACCCTGTGGAGTTCGTGGGGCACCACACAGAGTACCGTACCCTGTGGAGTTCGGGGGGCGCCACACACCGTACCGTACCCTGTGTGGTTCGTGGGGCACCACACAGAGTACTGTACCCTGTATGATTCCCTTCGTAATTATGAAATCAATGCCGCGAGGGGATCGTCTCCGCCGTCCTTCACGTACAGCGGCAGGCTGAAATAATCATAGGTACCTTCCATGTAGCGGCCGCCTTCCGCCTTGCTGCCGTCCAACAGGTGGGTCCAGCTGCCTTCCGGCAGATAGAACTTCTGCTTTCCGTCGGGTGAAAAGACCGGGGCCACCAGCAGTCTGTCGCCCAGCATATACTGCTGGTCAAGGTATGCGCAGGCCGGATCGTCCGGGAAGACCATGTGCATGGGACGCAGCACGGGGACGCCGCTCTCGTGAGCCTCCTGGGCCAGTCCCTGGATATAGGGCATCAGCTTCTTTTTCAGATTGGCAAAGAAGCGCACCACGTCGCAGGCCTCCTCATCGTAGTTCCACGGCACTCTGTAAGAGCTTGAGCCGTGCAGACGGCTGTGGGAGGAAAGCAGGCCAAAGGCTACCCAGCGTTTGTACAGATCCGCGCTGCCATCGTCCTCAAAGCCTCCGATGTCATGGCTCCAGAAGCCGAATCCGCTGTCCATCAGGGACAGGCCGGCGCGCAGGGTTTCCGCCATGGATACGTACTGGCTCGTGGAATCCCCGCCCCAGTGTACCGGGAACTGCTGTCCGCCGGCCGTGGCGCTGCGGGCAAAGAGGCAGGCTTCCCCTTCTCCCCGGTATTCGGTCAGCAGGTCAAACACGCAGCCGTTATACAGATGCGTATAATAGTTGTGCATTTTCTGCGGATCAGAGCCGTCATGCCAGACGACATCCGTCGGGATCCTTTCGCCGAAGTCCGTCTTGAAGGCATCGACACCCATTTCCAGGAGAGTGCGAAGCTTCCCCTGATACCATTCGTACGCGTCAGGATTGGTGAAATCCACCAGCGCCATGCCGGCCTGCCACAGATCCCACTGCCAGACACGGCCATCCGGGCGGCGGACCAGGTATCCGGCATCCATTCCCTCCTTAAACAAAGGTGATTTCTGCGCAATATAGGGATTGATCCACACGCAGATGTGCAGGCCGCGGTCATGCAGACGCTGCAGCATTCCCTTCGGATCCGGGAACATGGCCGGATCCCAGGCAAAGTCGCACCACTGGAAGCGTTTCATCCAGAAGCAGTCAAAGTGGAACACATCCAGGGGGATGTTCCTCTTTTCAAAGCCCTCGATGAAACCCGTCACCGTTTCTTCATCATAGTTGGTCGTAAAGGACGTGGTCAGCCACAGGCCGAAGCTCCATTCGGGCGGCAGGGCCGGGCGGCCTGTCATGGCCGTATATTTCGTGATGATCTCCTTGGGCGTGGGGCCGTAGATCACAAAGTATTCCATCTCCTCGTCTTCCACTGAGAACTGGACCGTCTCCACCTTCTCGCTGGCCACCTCAAAGCCGACCCGGCCCGGATGGTTGACAAAGACACCGTATCCGCCCGTTGTGTAATAGAAGGGGATATTCTTATAGGAAATCTCGCTGGCCGTACCGCCGTCCTCGTTCCACATCTCCACGCTCTGGCCGTTTTTCACCATGGCGGTAAAGCGCTCGCCCAGACCGTAGACCAGCTCACCCACACCCAGGTTGAGGCCGGATACGATGAAATTCCTCCCGTCGTTGCGGTGCATCATACCGGACGTCTTAGCCGGAATTCTTGTCAGCTGCTTCCCCTCGGCTTCAAAGCTCATGCAGGGATTGCCGGTGGTCAGATGCAGGGAAAGTCTGCCGGAGGTAAAGCTCCATTCCTTCCCGATGAATTCACAGGCCGCCTTGTCCCCGAATGAAAGGGACAGTTCTTCCACGACCGGCTTTCTCCCCATATCCGCCGTGAGTTCAAACTTCGGCGATTTCACGTAATTTCCCATGTGGTTCTGCATGCGGATGCCCAGCACGTCCGGCATGGGGGCGGTGATGGTGTAGGTCATCAGACCGACATTGAGCGTGTCGCCTCTCCCGTTGATCTTCTGATACGGTCCGTAAAACCGGACTTCATCCTCAGTTTCTTCCACATCCAGCAGGTCACGGACATAATCCGCTTTGAATTCGTCTTTTACCATCCAGAATCCGTTTGTAAATTTCATAAATCCTTCCTTTCCTTTTAATACAAGCGCGCCTGCTCCATGCATGCACGCACAGATGGTGATTTTTCTGTAATCCGGACATCCACGCGGCTATGGCTTCACGCATTCGCCGCAGCTGACACTTTCCCATGATCCCCTCATCCACACGGTCATGCCTTCACGCATGCGCGCGCAGCTGACAGGTAAATGTGATCTCCCCGTTCTTCCACGAGGCCTGGATCCGTCCCCGGTACTGCTCCGTCACGATATTCTCCGCGATGGACAGCCCGATCCCGTATCCGCCTCTGTCCGTATTATGGGACGTATCCTGCCTGTAGAACCGTTCGAAAAAGCGTGAGTAATCCACGCTGGCCCCGTCCGCATAGGAATTGGAGACCGTCAGCATGCAGCCTCTGCCCCTCTGGGCCAGGGTCACTCGAATCTGTCCCTTTTCGTCACAGTATTTGATGGCATTGTCCACCAGGAGCGAGGTGAGCTGTCTAATCTGGCTCTCCGCCGCTTTCATATGTACATTGTCCGGAATAGTCCATTCCAGGCTCTTATCCTCATTCGCGGCCACCGGCACAAAGGTCTTTACCGTGTCGAGAACCACATTCGACACATCCAGTCTGTCGTTCAGCGCTTCCGTTTCCAGCTCCACCTCCTGCGCCCGGGTGATCTGTACGAGATTCTGGATCAGTCCGGTCATGCGGTCGACCTGGCGCAGCGTGGACTGTGTCCATTCGCTTTCTCCCTCCAGGATCTCCTGCATCTCCGTATTCGCCTTGATCACCGCGAGCGGGGTCTTGAGCTCATGGCTGGCATTGGTGATAAACTGCTTCTGCATCTCCATGTTCCGGATCTCCGGCCGGATCGCCTTGCCCGATATCACGGAAATGAAGATCAGTGAAACGATAAGGAAAAAGCCCACGAGGATCAGCCCTGAGTACAGCAGCCGCCGGGTCACGGTCAGCTGGTAGGTCGCGTCCAGGTATACGACGATGCCTGAACCGTCCTTCCGGTGCTCCACCTGATAATAGTAATAGCCGTCCTGTCCGAATTTTCTGCTTTTCTTCAGCGCCTTCCGTGCATACGCGCGGGCCTCATCCTCTGTCAGCTCATCCATGTGGACGATCCGCACCTCCTGGATCTCTCCGTCCTCGTCGAGAAGCACTACAAAATACCGGGTCAGGAAATGTGTTTCCGGAAAATTCATTTCCTTTGACTCGCTCTGGAACACCTCGGCGAAAAAATGCAGGAAATCATAATTCTGTCCGGCCATGCGGCCCGCCAGATCCACCTCGGTAGACACCTCTCCGTCATTGCGCACGATATAGGTGAGGATGTGGCGGATATTGCCCTTTGCGACCAGCGTGTTCGTCAGGTAGATCAGCCCGGACAGAGTAAACATGACGACCAGGAGCACACACATCGAGTATAGGATAAAACGGCTTCTCAGCTTTTTGATGCTCTTTTCGTTCATTTGTACCTCACTCGTAACTCTTCAGTCAGCACCTCGCCTGCATTCACTCTTTCTGCTCGATCAGCCTGAATTTTCCTCCCCGGCTGCCTGCGATCCGTACACCTGAGGAAACGGCCTTGAGCTTTCCCTGCAGATAGGATATGTAGAGCCATACGGTATCGTCCATGGCTCCCGTCGCATTCTGCCAGACGTGCTCCAGCAGCCAGGAGGTATCGAGCTCTCTGTCCTTCTGCAGGATCAGCGTCTGGAGCAGTTCAAACTCCTTGACGGAAAGCCGGATCGCATTTTCGCTGGACAGCTCAAAGCTGTCCGCGTTCAGGGTCAGGTCGCCGAAGTGCAGCTCCTTTGTACTGTACTCGGTCCTGCGCCGGGTCATGGCCCGGACACGCGCCAGGAGCTCCTTCATGGCAAACGGCTTGGTGAGATAGTCGTCGGCGCCGGCATCCAGCCCGGCCACCCGGTCGTCGATCTCGGCCTTTGCCGTCAGCATCAGGACCGGCGTGATGTTGTTGAGCCGCCGGACCTCCTGCAGCACCTCCAGTCCGTCTTTCTTTGGCATCATAATGTCGAGGATCAGCAGGTCGTATCCGTTTTTCATGATAAGGTCAAGGGCCTCTTCCCCGTCGAAGGCGGAGTCCACCTCGTATCCGGTGTGCTCCAGCGCAACGGTGAGGACGCGGTTCAGGTCCTGCGTATCCTCAGCCAGCAGTATTTTCATTGTCTGTCTCCGTTTTTTGCAGCTGATCATTCGCATAGCTCAGCCGCAGGTTGCTTCGCAGCTGTTCTGTCGCAGGGGCCTTTGCAACTGATCTGTCGCAGGGGCCTTTGTGACTTTGCAATCTAAGAGGCCTTCGCGACTCTTCTGTCGCAAGATACTTCGAAACGGTTCAGTCGCAAGTCCCTTTGCAGCTGCTTTTCATGGTTTTCATCGTTGTTGTTATGACTGGCCCATGATCATGTCCCGGATCGTCTGCATCGAGACATCCGTGGACGCCAGCTCATCCGCGCAGCGCTTGAGCTCCTGGGCGATCAGGGCCGTGTTCCCATTCAGTGTTTTCTTGTAGCGCATGTGATGCTCCAGGGCGGCCCAGGTATCCTGGGAGATCGTCCTGAGCTGGATCTCCGCGTAAATCTGTTCATCCACCAGCAGGACCATGTGGTAGCTCCGGTAGCCGTTTGGCTTGGCATGGCGGATGTAATCCTTCTCCTCCACCACGCGGATGCCCTCCATGCCGGCCAGCGCATCGCGGATCCTGTATACATCATCGATAAAGGAGGTCACCACGCGTATCCCGACCGCGTCGTGGATCTGTGTCAGCGCCGATTCCGTCGTCTCCGGGAGACCCTTGCGCCGGCACTTCTCCCTCATGCTTTCTTCGGACTTGATGCGTCCCAGGCAGTGCTCCACCGGATCCATGCCGGTAGCGGAGCGCAGCTCGCGGCGCACCTGTTCAACTCTGTCAAGAAGCCGGTCCAGCACCGCCTTCAGGGCGGGCAGCCGGTCTGCGTATATACTTTCCATTGTCACATTCCTATGCCTTCGCGTATACGATCCACCACAACACATGAAGCATAATAAATGCAGGCACCAGCACTGTAAATCGCATATGCTGCGTTTTATGGCGGAACACATTCATTCCCAGCCAGGCGCCGATGCCGCCGCCAAGGGCCGCGCTCATCAGGAGCGTACGCTCGGGGATCCGCCAGGCATGCTTTCTGGCTTTCTTCTTGTCCAGGCCGTACAACAGATACGCCACGATATTGATCAGCGCATACCATGCCGCGATCCAGGGGAAGTATGCGGAAGGTATGGTGATCTCCCTGATCAGGGAGAGAATGTCCGTCACCTGGGCTCCTCCTGCGCCTTTACGATCTTCACCACCCGGCTGGTCCCAAGGCGGTCGGCGCCCAGTTCGATAAACCGTTCCGCGTCCTCCAGGCTCGAGATCCCGCCGGCAGCTTTGATCTTCGCCTTGTCACCTACGCCTTTTTTCATCAGCTCCACGGCATGGAAGGTCGCGCCTTCTTTTGAGAAGCCAGTACTGGTTTTAATGTAATCCGCACCCGCGTTCACGACGATCTCACACATTTTCGTGATCTCATCGTCTGTCAGCAGGCAGGTCTCGATGATCACCTTGAGGATCTTTCCCGGGCATGCGTCGCGGATCGCGCGGATCTCGTTTTCAAGGTCGGTATACCGTTTTTCCTTGAGCATACCGATGTTGATAACCATGTCGATCTCGTCGGCGCCCTCCGCCACGGCCTGCTGCGTCTCAAAGACCTTTACTGCCGTCGTGTTGTACCCGTTCGGGAAACCGATCACCGTACAGATTTCCAGCCTGTTGCCCACGTATTCCTTTGCCTGTTTTACAAAAGAAGGCGGGATGCACACGGAAGCTGTCTCGTACTTCATTCCATCGTCACAGATCTGACGGATCTGCGGCCAGGTGCTCTCGGGAGCCAGAAGGGTGTGGTCGCACTTGTGCAGAATTTCATTTATATTCATATGGAAATCCTCCGCTCTTTTTTTATCTCTTAATTATACTATAATCGCGGGAATATTTAAATGTAAAATAATGAGTCAGAGGGATAACCGGAAGTGTCATCGTGTAACCGGACGCCGGGCTGCGATGAGTCAAGGAACCGGTTTAAAGCGGTTTGCACCGCTTTATGGCCTCTTCATCCTTTTGTGTTATTATGGTGCCTATATTGACATTATGGTGTTTTAATGGTATTATTTATGCAGAATTGTAAATGAAAGGAGATTTTACTATTCATGACGATCCAGGAGATGAATTCCAGAAAAAGAGAGATCGGTCTGTCCAACGAGGAGCTTTCCCGCCGCTCAGGGGTTCCCGTAAGCACTGTGCAGAAGGTGCTGTCCGGCAAGACACAGGCCCCGCGTCAGCAGACTGTCCAGGCGCTGACACGAGTGCTCTCACAGCAGCCGGTTTACTATGAGACGGAGCCTGCCGTCTCCGCTGTATGTGAGAGTGTAGCCGTATATGCACCAGGCGGCCCTCTGGAGGGGCCTTATACCATCGATGACTATTATGCCCTGCCTGATGAACGCAGGGTCGAACTCATCGACGGGGTAATCTATGATATGGCCGCCCCCTCCCTGCTGCATCAGAAAATCCTTGGTGAGCTGCATCTGCAGTTCCGGGCCTGCGCGGATGCACACGGTGGACAGTGTGATGTTTATCTCTCTCCATGTGATGTACGGCTTGACATGGACAATAAGACGATGCTCCAGCCGGATCTTTTTGTCGTATACCGTGATTATGATCAAAGGG
>JAFWDX010000075.1 GCA_017515945.1 Blautia sp.
CTGTTCAGTCACAAGCTCCTTCACAGTTACGAGGCCAGGCGCAGGCTCCTTTCGTCGCATTGGAAGTGCGCCTGGCCTTGGCTGTTCAACTTTTGTCTCACGCACCTCGCAGTAAATGCGAGGTGCTGACTGAACAGTTACACGATCTTTTATTCTTTTTCGACGCCCAGTACCACGAGCTCTCCGTTGATACTCCAGTGCTTCTCGTAGCCGGCTGTAGATCCGGTCACCACCTCATCGGCGAGAACCTCTGTACGGATCTCATCCTCATGGGCGGAAATGATCTCCAGGATCCTGTCGTTGTCTTTCGCATACAGACGGATCCGGTCCATCACCTCAAAGCCGGCCTCCTTGCGCATGGTCTGCACCTTGCTGATGATCTCACGCACAAAGCCCTCTTCCACCAGCTCTGGTGTGAGGCGGGTATCAAGCACAACAGCCACCTTCTGGGACTGCTGGGTGACAAAGCCCTCGGTCTGAACTGTCTCGATCAGCAGGTCATCCTGTGTCAGTTCTGCCGTTGTCCCATCGAGATCCAGTGTCAGGACGCCTTTCTCACGCAGCTCCTGCATGGCCGCATTCCCGTCGAGCTCCGTCAGAGCGGTTTTGATCCGGCCGAGCAGTTTGCCGTACTTCGGACCGACCGTGCGCATCTGCGGCTTGAAGCTGTACGATACAAAGGACTCCACATCATCCGTGAAGGAAACCTCACGGACATTCAGCTCATCGGCGATGATATCCGTGAAATAGGACTCCATCTTTCTTTCCGCTTTGATATACATTCCTGCCAGCGGCTGACGGTTTTTCAGATTGGCTTCATTTCTGCAGGCACGTCCCAGAACGACGGCCTCCAGCACCTCTGCCATATTTGCCTCCAGCTCGCTGTCGATCCAGGCCTCGTTGGCGACGGGATAGTCGCACAGATGAATGCTCTCGGGAGCGGAAGGATCCAGGGACCGTACCAGATTCTGGTAAATATCCTCGGTCATGAAGGGGATCAGCGGAGCCGCGCATTTGCTGACGGTAACCAGGGCTGTGTACAAGGTCATATAGGCGTTGATCTTGTCCTGCTCCATGCCCTTTGCCCAGAAGCGTTCCCTGCTGCGGCGGACGTACCAGTTGCTCATGTCGTCCACGAAGGCCTGCAGCGCGCGGGCGCTCTCCGGGATCTTGTACTGATCCAGATCGGCGTCCACGGTCTTGATCAGCGTGCTGAGCTTGCTCAGGAGCCATCTGTCCATGACCGGAAGCTGATCATAATCCAGTGTATATTTTGTCGCGTCAAAGTTGTCGATATTTGCATAGAGCACAAAGAAGGCATATGTATTCCAGAGCGTGCTCATGAATTTGCGCTGTCCCTCCATGACGGCCTTGCCGGAAAAGCGGTTCGGCAGCCAGGGTGCGCTGTTGATATAGAAATACCAGCGGATCGCGTCCGCGCCATAGGTATTGAGGGCGTCAAAAGGATCCACCGCGTTGCCCTTTGATTTACTCATCTTCTGCCCGTTCTCGTCCTGGACATGGCCCATGACGATGACGTTCTGATAGGGCGCCCTGTTGAACAGGATCGTGGACTCGGCCAGCAGGGAATAGAACCATCCGCGGGTCTGGTCCACCGCCTCGGAAATAAAGGCGGCCGGGAACTGTTCCTCAAAAAGCTTCTGATTCTCAAAGGGATAATGATGCTGGGCGAAGGGCATGGCGCCGGAATCGAACCAGCAGTCGATCACCTCCGGCACGCGCTTCATGGTGCCGCCGCAGTGCGGACATTTCAGTGTGATCTCATCGATATAGGGACGGTGGAGCTCTACGGTCTTTGCCGCCTCGTTGCCGCTCTTTTCAAAGAGCTCCTGACGGCTCCCGACGCAATCCATCTCTCCACAGTCGTCGCAGATCCAGACGTTCAGCGGTGTGCCCCAATAACGGTTACGGCTGATGCCCCAGTCCTGGACATTCTCCAGCCAGTCGCCGAAGCGGCCTTTGCCGATGCTCTCGGGGATCCAGTTGATGGTGTTGTTGTTGCGGATCAGGTCTTCCTTGACCGCGGTCATCTTGATGAACCAGGACTCCCTGGCATAATACAGCAGCGGCGTGTCGCAGCGCCAGCAGTGCGGATACTCATGCTCGAACTTGGGCGCGGAGAAAAGCAGATCTCTGCCGGCCAGCTCCTTGATCACCTGGGGATCGGCGCTGATGGCTCCGTTTTTGACCTCTGTCTCGGTCGGTTTGGCCCTCATGCCCTTAAAGGGATCCTGGGTCATCACACCCTTCTGATCCACAAACTGGATGAAGGGAAGGTCATAATCCCGTCCGATCCGTCCGTCGTCCTCACCGAAAGCAGGCGCGATATGGACGATACCGGTACCATCGGACATGGTGACATAATCATCGCAGGTCACAAAATGCGCCTTTTTGCGCTGCTTTGCGGCAGCCTCGGCGCAGCAGGCGTACAGAGGCTCATATTCTCTGTACTCCAGCTCCCTGCCGGTCATGGTCTGGAGGATCTCGTAGGCCGGTGTGCCGGCTTCCTTATCACCCAGCTCGCCCAGGACCGTGTCAAGGAGAGCCTTGGCCAGGATATAGGTATATCCGTCTGCCGCTTTTACCTTACAATAAGATTCTTCCGGATTTACGCAAAGAGCGGTATTGGACAGCAGGGTCCACGGCGTGGTGGTCCAGGCAAGGTAATAGACGTCCTCGTCCTTAGCCTTGAAGCGGACAATGGCGGAGCGCTCTTTTACGGTCTTGTATCCCTGCGCCACCTCCTGCGCGGAGAGCGGCGTCCCACAGCGCGGGCAGTAGGGAACCACTTTAAAGCCCTTATAGAGGAGCTTTTTGTTCCAGATTTCCTTGAGTGCCCACCACTCTGACTCAATATAATCATCGTAGTATGTGACATAGGGATGCTCCATGTCCGCCCAGAAACCGACGGTGCTGGAGAAATCCTCCCACATGCCTTTATATTTCCATACGTTCTCTTTACATTTGTCGATGAAGGGGATCAGGCCGTACTCCTCGATCTGCTCCTTGCCGTCCAGGCCCAGCTGACGCTCCACTTCCAGCTCCACGGGAAGGCCATGGGTGTCCCAACCTGCTTTGCGCGGGACCATATA
Organism: Blautia sp.; assembly: GCA_017515945.1. Taxonomy (GTDB): domain Bacteria; phylum Bacillota; class Clostridia; order Lachnospirales; family Lachnospiraceae; genus Blautia_A. Next base: position 3,114 of record JAFWDX010000075.1, read on the forward strand.
CCCTTTCATGGCACGGTAACGGGGAATCATGTCCTTGATCACACGGGTCAGTACGTGGCCGATATGGGGTTTGCCGTTGGCTGTGGGCGGTCCGTCATAAAAGGTATAGGTAGGTCCGCCTTCACGGTTTTTGGTGCTTTTTTCAAAGATCCGGTTGTCTTTCCAGAATTTCTCGACCTTTTTTTCGCGGTCGACGAAATTCATATTGGTATCTACTTTCTGGTACACGGTGCTGTCTCCTCCTGAATGCAGTCATCTGGCTGAGGCTGCAATCCTGGTAACTGTTCAGTCACAAGCTCCTTCACGGTTACCGATCCTGCTACTTGTTACCGCGGATACATAAAAAATGCTCATTCCTGCAGGTAAACAAAGACCACATTAACCGTAATATTATAGGTAGAGATATCTGGTCGTGTCAAGTTTTTTTTATACTTTCCCCATCTCTTGACAAATCCCGGGTGGAAAGATATCTTATTTTAAAGTAGACTGCGTATACCCGCGCGGTCTGATAAATGGAAAATACACTTTGTTTCCCGCGCGGTA
>JAFWDX010000076.1 GCA_017515945.1 Blautia sp.
ATCCATATGCCTTGGCGCGTGCAATTGAGCCAAAATGACCGAGCGAGACCAGGGCGGCTGAGGCTCTTAACGTCTGAGCTGGCTCCGGCTCTTCCGGAGACTGCTCAGACGTTTAGAGCCTCATCGAAAAGGGCTCGCGGCATTTTGGCCTTGCACGCGCCGAGGCATATGGATCCCGCCCGGCCGTAGCCCCTCCCCTCCCTGCACCGTCCGTCATGCCCCCCAGGCCAACTCACTTAAAGCACACTTAAATACACTTGAAATAGCGAGGCTCGTTTCACATTGTCAACAAACTCTGAGTATGTTATGATAAACAAAAGGCTGAAGAGTTAAGGGGGGACTGTTTATGGATACGATCCTGATTGGAATCGCCGGTGGCTCCGGCTCGGGAAAATCTACTTTTACCAATCGTCTTAAGGCAGAATTCGGCGACGAGGTCGCCGTGCTTTATCATGATAATTATTATCGGCGGCAGGATGATGTACCTTTTGAGGAGCGCAAGAAGGTCAATTACGACCATCCTGACTCGCTGGAGACGGATCTGATGGTACGGCATCTTGCTGAACTCAAAGCAGGGCGGGCGATTGACTGTCCTGTCTATGATTACAGCCAGCATAACCGTTCGAATGAGTTTATACACATAGAACCTAAAAGGATCATCCTGGTTGAGGGCATCCTCCTCCTGGCTGATCCCCGGGTGAGAGATCTGATCGACATCAAGATCTTTGTGGAGGCGGACGCGGATGAGCGGATCTGCCGCAGGATCCTGAGGGATGTGAAGGAGAGAGGAAGGGACATTGACAATATCGTGAGCCAGTATCTCACAACGGTCAAGCCCATGCATTATCTGTATGTAGAGCCTACAAAAGTGACGGCTGATCTGATCATCAACAGCGGTATGAACAAAGTGGCGCTGGATGTGGTCAAGGCGAAGATCAACCAGATCCTGCATCCGTGGATCACAAAGAACGATGAAGGCGGGAGTCAATGAGAAAATTGTACCCGTGAAGGAGCATGTGGCTGAAAAATCAGGCAAACCATACCCGTGAAGAAATATATGACTGAACAGTTTCAGAAAATCCGTTATATGATCATTGCAGTGATCCTGCTGTACGGAGGAATGAAAATGCAGATACCGTTTTCTGTTTATTCAGAGGGAGAGCCGGGGGTTGTACAAAGCCGTGATGCGGTTGGTTACGGGATCAGCAGTGATAACGGAACGGACGTGAGGACAGATAAGCCGGTGCTGCCGGGTGAGAGCGGGTCGGGGATAGAGTCTGTTACGCTTATGTTAGCTTCGGATATGCATTATCTGGCTCCGTCTCTGACAGACGGAGGCGAGCTGTTTCAGAGGGTTGTCCGCACCGGTGACGGAAAGCTGCCGGAGCGTTCACGTGAGCTGATGGAGGAGCTGATCGAGGCAGCCCGCGATATTCATCCTGCCGCGTTAATCCTGGCCGGGGACCTGACATACAACGGGGAACGCCAGAGTCTGCTGGAGATGGCCGCCTTGCTGCAGCCTCTGCAGGAGGAAGGAATCCCGGTGCTGGTCATTCCGGGCAATCATGATATCAATTACCGGTACGCCTGCCGGTTCGTAAAGGATAAGGCTTACAGAACAGAAAATATCTCCCAGGCAGAATTCAAAAGGATCTGCAGCCGTTTTGGCTATGACGAGGCGCTCTGCGCCTGTCCGTATTCCTTCAGCTATATGTATGATGTCGGCGGCATCGTGCGTCTTTTGTTTCTGGATGTCAATACGCAGACATTACCCGGCAGTCTGGATGAGCAGACACTTACCTGGGCCAGGACACAGCTGGAAATGGCCGCGAAAGACGGTATTCCCGTGATGTCAGTGACGCATCAGAATGTGCTTCGGCAAAGTGACCTGTTCTATCAGGGGTTTGTCATCAGCAATGAAGAGGAAGCAGCCGGACTTTTGCGTGACGGCGGCGTACACGACAACTTCAGCGGGCATTCTCATATCTGCCACACAACGATAGCGGACGGGCTGACGGATCATGCAGTGGGAAGCATGTCGGTTGCGCCGCTGCCTTATACCGTAATCAGCGTACAGCCTGACGGATCCGTGGAAACGCAGACATGCCGATTGGAAACGTATGCCGATGAAGCCAAAGAACGTTTTGCCCAATGTACAGGCAGGCAGCTGCGGGAAGCGCTGGAAAACCTGGAGATTCCGCCGGAGACCAGGGAAGAAATGATTGACTTTGCGGTGGAGACTAATGCGGCATATTTTGCGGGTACACCGGATAAAGATCTGAGAAAGAAAAAGGGATGGACGCTTTGGGAGAAGTATGGGAAGGGAACCTTCTGGTATTTTTATATGAATTCGATGATGCCAGACGTAGTGGCTTAAACTTGATCGATCGTAACTGTTCAGTCACCACCTCGCATTTACTGCGACACCGCAGGCGTGCCTTGGCAGGTGCGTGAGACAAAAGTTGAACAGCCAAAGCCAGGCGCACTTCCAATGCGACGAAAGGAGCCTGCACCTCCCAAGGGACGCCTTCGGTGTGGCCTCGTAACTGTGAAGGAGCTTGTGACTGAACAGTTACGTTTGATCAGACATACCCAGGCGCATTCACACACAATGCGACGAAAGAAACCTGCGCCTCCCAAGGGACGCCTTCGGTGTGGCCTCATAACTGTGAAGAAACTTGTGACTGAACAGTTACACGAGTGGTTTCACATATTATGACGATCTGGTATAAATATGAGGAGTTCCAGGTATTTAAAGGTTATGGTAATAGTTCCTCAGAAGATAAAAAAAGAGGGGTCTGTATGGTGCAAATGCATCACACATACCCCTCCTTTTTGTATCAGGCTGCTGTTTCGGTTGTCACAGCGCCTGTGCTGATATTCTCGTAATTCCGTTTCTGTTTGGCGGTCGCCACTTTTGCCTTGGCATAATTGGTGCAGGCTCCGTTGCTGCCGAATTTGTAGAGCTTCCCGTCGATGACATAGGAACCGGCTTTCAGCACCTGCCCCTGTTTTTCATGTCCCAGGGGATAGGTGAAGTAATAGTTGCCGTAGCTCGACCGGACCCATCCGAACCGCATGGCACCCTTGCTGGTAAAAATATAATAGTTGCCGTCGATGATCTTGCGGCCGATGTAAGCGGCTCCGTCCACGCCGAAATAATAGTATTTCTTTTTGATCCGGCAGAATTTGGAGGCACGGCTGCCATCCGACTTGATGTAATAAATTTTGTTGTTTATGGTAAAGAAACCTTTGGGCTGATAAGACCCGTCGGAGAGGCGGTAGTAATACTTGCCGCCGATGCGGACCCATTCAGGGTCGCGGTCCTCGTCCTTGCCGTAGTCTACGCTGGCGGCACTGGATTTAAAATAGTTGACGATGGCGCGCGCATCTGCATAGCCAAGCCGTTTGTACTGTGCGTTGGTGCTGAAATAGCTTGCGGCTTCAGAGGGATTGCTCAGAAAGCCGTGCTCAATGATAACGCCGGGGATGTCCAGGAGAACGCTGCCGGCGACGATGCCATAGTAGTCCTGCACGGCTCCGTTGGGATAGGTAACGCCGTCATCGCCCAGACGGTAGTACATGCCGTTGGTGGATCCGGTCCAGGTAGACAGGCCGAGGGCATTGAGTTCCTTAATGACAAATTTGGTAAAGGCTGCTTCTTTTTTGGCAAGGTAGGGACGCCAGCCCCCCTTGGATACACATACCATGCAGCCTTTGGCAGAGCTGGACTGCGATCCCGCGTCATTGATGTGCAGGCTTACGAGCAGATCTGCTCCTTTGGAAGCGGCAAAATCGGGACGATCGTATACATCAGGACAGGTATCGCTTCTCCTTGTGATGTAGACCTTGATATTGTCTTCCTTAAGTAATGCCTGTCTGCAGTAGAGGGCGATCTTCCAGTTGATGTCCTTTTCCTCCAGGGTCCTGCCGGAATAGGTGTAGGTGCATCCGCTGTCATAGCCGCCGTGGCCGGGATCCAGGACAACAATGTACTTGGAAGGTGTAGGTTCATCGGCTTTTACAGCTTTGGCACTGCCGAAGGGGATCAGTGCGGCCAGCAGCAGGCCGGCCAGGATTTTGAGATTCAGACCTTTCATTGTTTCCTCCATTGAAAACTCTTTCCTGATAACATATTTAATTGTACCAATTCCCGGGCTCATTTTCAAGTGGCATAGAGTCACGGGGACAGGTTCCCTGACTCATTTTCAGCCCCAAAGCATTACTCAGCCCGGCGCCCGGCTATTCGAAAGCACTTCCGGTTATACCGTGAATAGTTACACTCTGAATGAGTCAAGGAACCTGTCCCCGTGACTCAGTTGCAGGAAAATGCCGAATATGATATGATAGCCTAAAAATATACTGACTGGAACAATTAAATGAAAAACGCAGAAAGGCAGGAAAGCGACAGATGAATATCAGTTTACTTGAGCCGCTCGGCATTCCGGCGGAGGAGATCGGCAGATACGCGCATGAGCTGGAGGAGATGGGTCATACCTTTACATATTATGATCAGAAGACGACGGATCCGGAGGAGCTGAAGGCGCGGAGCCGTGGGCAGGATGTTGTGATGATCGCCAACAATCCATATCCGGATGAGGTGGTCCGGGAGGCGGATTCTCTAAAGATGCTGGCGGTAGCGTTCACCGGTATTGACCATGTGGGACTGGACGCATGCAGGGAGAAGGGTGTGCAGGTCTGTAACTGCGCCGGGTATTCCAATGTCAGTGTGGCGGAGCAGGTGATCGGGATGACGATCCACATGCTGCGTTTTTTTGGAGCCGGAGACAGCGCCGTTCGTTCACAGGGTACGAGTGCCGGTCTGACCGGGTCTGAGATCTGCGGCAAGAAGGTCGGTATCATCGGCTGTGGGCAGATCGGTTTTATGACCGCAAAGCTGTTTCAGGCATTCGGGGCTTCGGTGGTCGCTTGTGCCCGTCATGAACGGGAGGAAGTCAAAGCAGCAGGGATTGTGTACAAGCCTTTGGATGAACTGCTCGCAGAGTGCGATATCGTCAGCCTGCATACCCCCAATAATGCGCAGACCAGAGGCATGATCGGTGCGAGGGAGCTCGGGCTCATGAAAGCCTCTGCTCTTTTCATTAACTGCGCCCGCGGCCCGATCGTGGATAATGCCGCACTGGCAAAGGCATTGAATGAGGGGAAACTGGCTGGTGCGGCTGTGGACGTATTTGACATGGAGCCCCCGATCCCTGAGGATTATCCGCTGCTTCACGCAAAAAATATCCTCCTGACTCCCCATGTGGCGTTCCTGACAAAGGAGGCTATGGTGCGCAGGGCGGAGATTGAGTTTGAAAATGTGAAAGCCTTTCTGAATGGTTCTCCCCGGAATCTTTGCGGGATCTGAGGCGAAATTATGGGCTGGACATATGTGGTCATGCATCTGCGGCGCGAAGTGGCTGAGATCTGTGAAGATGGCCAATGCCGGATCCTGGAACCGGATTTTCTTCCTTATAATTTATACCTGGAGGAGGATTCTGATCTGGATGCCCGGGTAAATAATCTGAGCAATTTTTATTATTGGTGTGCAACGCGGGTGCTGCCTGTGGACCGGACATTCGTCAAGGAAATTCTGAATGCGGTGGGAGCCGGACAGGGCACAACAGACAGGGACAGGGCCAGGATTGCGCTTTCTTACCATTGCGTGACGCTCACGGATGTATTCTGGGTAAAGAAAGCCGGTGAGTCTGTTTGTTTCGAGGATATAAATCTTTATGAACAATCCCTCTCGGACGCGTTTGTCGGCGTCAGCCTTTTCGGCAGGTCCCTGACTCTGGAAAATGAAAAGCTGCTCCGGTGGGAAGATACAGCAGGCGATATTTCTACGCGGGGGGCAGTGCCAAAGGCGTGGATCAAAAGGGACGGTATCTTTTATCTGCTCAAGGATGGGGGCATTCGGGATGTGGAGGCTGAATTGCGGGCCAGCAGGATCATAAGATGCTTCAAAATTGATCAGGTGTATTATGAACCGTATGAGTTTGAAGGCGCATCCGTCAGTATCAGCAGACTGATCACATCCCTGGACAAAAGCATTGTGCCCATGGAATTTACGGAAATATATGCGCTCAATCATGATACTTCACGCGTTGAAATGATTGAAAAATATGATCTGTATGGTTTCCATATGATGAATATTGTGGATTATCTGGTCGGTAATACGGACAGGCATTGGGGAAACTGGGGATTTGAGATTGACAACAGGACAAATCTTCCGACGAAACTGCATGCTCTGATGGATTTCAATAAGGCTTTTCTGGGGTATGATCATCTGGAAGGAGCCAGATGCATGACGACAACAGACAGGGTCAGCCAGATGGAGGCTGCGCTCCGCGGTGTACACTGTGTCGGACTCAATCAGACCGGCGAAGTGAAAAGGGAATGGTTTTCCTGTGAAGCTGAGTGGCAGATGTTTAACCGCAGGCTTGAGGTGCTGAGAAGCCAGCTTTATGGAACGTAAGGTATAGTGCTAAGGAGACGGGGTCTGGCCCCGGGAACAAAGCGTGAATAAAGCATGGACAGGATATGAAC
>JAFWDX010000077.1 GCA_017515945.1 Blautia sp.
GAACCTGTCCCCGTGACTCATTGCCACAGAATACATCAGGAGAAATAATAATTATGGAATCAGTCAAACACAGGATCGTCCAGTACTGGACACAGCGCGCACAGGCCTTTCAGGATCAGCGCATCAGAGAATTTGAGGACGTCAAGCATGAAAGATGGCTGCGGGAAATAGAACGTTACCTTCCTCAGGACCGGTCGCTCCGGATCCTGGATCTGGGTACGGGGACTGGTTATTTCGCTCTGATCCTGGCGGCCAGAGGGCATGAGGTCTTAGGAATCGATCTGACACCGGAAATGATTTCGCGTGCGCATGAGACGGCCGGGAAGCTGGGCATACATGCGGACTTCCGGGTGATGGATGCGGAGAATCCGGATTTTGAACCGGAAAGCTTCGATGTTCTGGTGACGCGCAATCTGACCTGGACGCTTCCGGATCTGGAGAAAACGTATGCAGAGTGGTACAGATTGCTGAAACCAGGCGGCATACTCATCAATTTTGACGCCGATTACTGCCGCGGGGTGTGGGACAAGGGGGACGACAGTCTGCCTGACACTCATGCGCACAGGACACTATCGCAGGCACAGTGGGCGGAAAATGAGGCGATCACGCTTGAGCTGTCTGCGTATCAGCAGCCGCGCCCGCAGTGGGATGTGGGATTGCTGATCGAGGCCGGGTTTGAGAAAATATGCCTGGATACGGGGGTGTATAGACGGATCTATCAGGAGATGGATGAGTTTTATAATCCCACGCCGGTGTTCTGCCTGGCGGCGTATAAGTGAAGAGTCAAATGAGTCAAGGAACCTGTCCCTCTGACTCATTATGGGAGGAAAAAATGATGAGAAAGGGCACTAATATAAAAATGCGGTTGTCTTTATGCTTCGCAACTCTTCTAATGTCTGTCAGTATTGGAACTACTCACACAGTGTGCGCAGCCCCGGCCGAAGATGTGAAGACCATGGTGATCGGAGACACGACTTTCAATCCGGAAAACGCGGAGCCGGATGTGAATCCGCATAATGACTATGCCGGGTGGGCGTGCATCAGGTACGGGATCGGTGAGACACTCTTTAAACTCAGTGATGAGATGGAGCTGACCCCGTGGCTTGCAAAGGAATGGGAAAACATTGATCCTCTTACCTGGAGGATCACACTGCAGGATGGTGTGAAGTTCTCCAGCGGCAGGGATATGGATGCGGAGGCCGTAAAACAGTGCCTGGAGCATCTCGTGACGGAGCATGACCGCGCACCGGGGGATCTGATGCTGGAGAGCATGGAGACGGACGGTCAGGTGCTGACCATCAGGACAAGCCAGCCGCGGCCCGCTCTGCTGAATTATCTGTGTGATCCTTACGGCTGTGTGATCGACGTGGACGCGGGATTTGAGGAAGGTATTGTGAGCGGGACCGGGCCGTATATCGCGACTGACTGCGTGAGTGGAGATCACCTGACCCTTGTTAAAAACGAAGACTACTGGAACGGCACCCCCTGCCTGGATGAGCTGACGATCCGCACCATTTCCGATGGAGACACGCTGGCCATGGCTTTGCAGGCGGGAGAGATCGACGCGGCCTATGGGATGGCCTATGAGAGCTACCCGTTGTTTATGAATGATCAGTTCCAGTTCTCGCA
>JAFWDX010000078.1 GCA_017515945.1 Blautia sp.
CAAAAAATGAACAAAGTATGAGTTCTAAAAGAGTTCATACTTTGTTCATTTTTTGTTCACGCTTTGTTACCGGGGTCTGACCCCACCCCACTCCGTTCACGCTTTGTTACCGGGGTCTGACCCCGTCGCTGCTCCCGGTTTAATCCGAGATCACCATCCGGGCGGCGCCGTAGATGCCGGCGCTGTTGCCGAGCTCCGCAAGCACGATGGGGGTCGGCTTGCTGGGGGAGAATGCGTACTGTCTGTAATATTTCGTAATGCAGTCCACGAGGGGCTTGCCGGCTTTGGAGACGCCGCCGCCGATGACGATGGCCTCCGGGTCCATCACGCAGGAGAAGCTGGCGATGGCGCCGCCGAGGATATCACCGACGTGTTCCATCACGCGAATGGCAAGCGGATCTTCTTCCTTGTATGCGTCGAGGAGGTCTTTGGCTTCCAGTGTGCCGGCTTTGTACGGAACACGCAGGAGGCTTTCTTCCTCGGGGGCCGCGTCCAGGGCTTCCTTTGCCAGGCGGACCATGCCGGTGGCGGAGGCATACTGCTCAAGGCAGCCATGATTGCCGCAATTGCAGGGAATCGTCTCGTCGTGTTTCACATTGGCATGACCGATCTCACCTGCTGCCCCGTGGGTTCCGTGAAGGATCCGGCCTCCGATGATGACGCCGCCGCCCACGCCGGTGCCCAGGGTCACCATGAGGATATTTTTGGCACCTGCCGCGGCACCTTTCCATGCCTCGCCCAGAGCCGCCACGTTGGCGTCGTTGCCGGCCATGGCCTTGAGACCTGTCAGCGCAGAGAGCTCGCTGGCCACCGCTTTAAAGCCCCAGTGCAGGTTGACCGCCACCGGAACCTCGCCTTTTTCATTGACCGGGCCAGGGATGCCGATCCCGACACCGTCGATGTTGTCCTTCTCCAGGCCCAGTTCATCGATCTTGGCCTGGATCGTCTGAGCGATATCCGGCAGAATGGAAGCGCCGTCGCTCTCCACCCGGGTCGGGATCTCCCAGTGCTCCACCAGTGTCCCGTCTGTCGTAAAAAGGCCGCATTTGACGGTCGTCCCGCCCACATCAATTCCAAAACAATACAGTCCCATGGCTTAATACCCTCCCTACTGCATTTCTCTCTTGCGTGCCAGATTGGCCTGTACCCTCTTGTACAGCTCCTCCGCCGCGTTGTATCCCATCTTTTTCTGTCTGTGGTTGACGGCCGCCGCCTCCACGATCACAGCCAGGTTGCGTCCGGGACGGATCGGCAGGGAATGGCAGACGAGTTTGTTGCCGAGATACTCGATATATTCTTCCTTAAGGCCCAGGCGGTCGTACTCCTTGTCCCGGTCCCACTCCTCAAGCTTGATCACCAGATCGACGGACTGGGTGTCCTTGACGCTCTCCACACCGAAGAGGGTCTTGATATCTATGATCCCGATGCCGCGCAGCTCGATGAAATGACGGGTGATGTCCGGTGCGGAGCCGACCAGTGTCACATCGCTGACCTTTCGCAGCTCAACCACGTCATCGCTGACAAGGCGGTGTCCTCGCTTGATCAGCTCAAGGGCCGCCTCGCTCTTACCGATGCCGCTCTCGCCTGTGATCAGAACGCCCTCACCATAGACGTCCACCAGCACACCGTGGATCGAAATACAGGGTGCCAGCTGCACGCCCAGCCAGCGGATGATCTCCGCCATAAAGCTCGAAGTGGTGCGCTCCGTGACAAAGGTGGGAACCTTGTACTTGATGGCCATCTCGATCATGGCCTGATCCGGGCGGGTCATGGTGCTGAATACCACGCAGGGGATCTTGCTGGAGATAAAGCGCTCATATTTAAATGCGCGTTCCTCGGCGTCCAGCTGCATCAGGTAGGTATATTCCACGTAGCCGATGATCTGGACTCTTTCGTTGGCAAAGTGCTCCAGATAACCTGTGAGCTGCAGAGCCGGACGGTTGATCTCCGCCGTGCGGACCGTGATCTCCTCGAGGTCGATCTCCGGGGTCAGATTGATCAGGGCCAGCTCCTGCGCCAGTTTGGTCAGTTGTACTCCTTTCATAAAAGGGCCTCCTTGACAGGTTTTCATGAAACAAATATTCCATTTATTGTATATTATACATCCTGCCAGCAAAACCCACAAGTATAAAAAGATGAGTCACGGGGACAGGTTC
>JAFWDX010000079.1 GCA_017515945.1 Blautia sp.
CCTTGACTCACACGTATGTGCGAGTCAAGGAACCTGTCCCCCTGACTCATTCGGAACCTGTCCCCCTGACTTAAGGAACCTGTCCCCCTACATTTTCACAACAATCTCATTTACATCTCCCAGCTCAACCGCCGGAATATAATTCCCCTCCATCTCTCTACCGTTCAGGGTCATCTCCGCAACTCCGCTTTCCTTATGCTCCGGATTCTCGATCCGGATATGCAGCTTCCTGCCGCGGAATACCTTATCGATCTGAAGTCCATCCCATTCTGAGGGAATAGAAGGTGCGATCCGCAGCCCGTCCAGATCGGGACGCATGCCGAGGATTCCTTCGACGCTGCCGACCATCATGGTGGAGGCCGTGCCGGTCAGCCAGTGGACATGGGAGCGGCCGGCATTCGGGCTCGCTTTGCCTTCGGTAAACTGGCCATAGCAATACGGCTCCATGACCCGTATCTCGGCCATTTCGTTCTGCATCGAGGGGGCATTTTCCTTCCAGTATGTAAAGGCGCGGTTTCCGTGCCCGAGCAGAGCCTCGGCCAGGACGAGCCAGCCCTGGGACTGAGAGAAGATCCCGGCGTTTTCCTTGACGCCTGCATTAAAGATGACCATGAGCGCGCCGTCAAAGGCCTGCAGCTGATAGGGAGGATCCATGAGGATCGCGCCGTAAGGTGTATTGAGCTGTTCAAATACAGTCTCCATGGCGGTGTCGCCCTGGTTTTTGTCCGCCAGGCCGCTGATGACAGCCCAGCTCTGTGGGTTCAGCCACATGTTGGCTTCCTGGTCCGTGCGCTGGCCGATTACCTGGCCCGCCTCGGTATAGCCGCGGATGAAGCGGTCGGTATCCCAGCATTCCTCGCGGAGCAGGGTCTCTTCTTTTTCAAGCTGCGCATCCAGGAAGCGGATGTATGCAGTGTCCTGTTTATGTTCCGCAAAAAGGCGAAGGATCTTCATGGCATAGCAGAACTGGAAAGCCACGAAAGTGGATTCTCCGTTTTTCCCCAGGCGCAGGCAGTCGTTCCAGTCTGCGTGCAGGCCGGCAGGCATGCCGTGAGGTCCCATATGAGCCAGTGAAAAATCGATGGCTCTCTTCAGATGATCATAGACGGTGTCTTCCCCTTTGTTCGCGTATGGGATCACTTCATCCAGGAATGCAAGATTGCCGGATTCCGCCACATATTTATATACGGTGGGGAAGAGCCACAGGGCATCGTCCGCGCGGTAGGCGGGATGACCGGTTTCCTTCACATAGGAGGCATCATCCGGAGTATCTTCGTGTCCCGGATTGTGGGTGAATTTCACGAGCGGGAGTCCTGCCCCGTTGTCAACCTGACCGGAAAGCATGAAACGGATCTTTTCCGCGGCCATTTCCGGCTGCAGATGGATGACGCCCTGGATATCCTGCACCGTGTCCCGGTACCCGTATCCGTTGCGCAGGCCGCAGTAGGTAAAGGAAGCGGCTCTGGACCATATGAAGGTCATGAAGCAGTTATAGGCATTCCAGGTATTGATCATCGTATCAAACTCCGGACAGGGAGTTTTGACCTGGAAGGTCTCGAGCCTTGCATTCCAGACCTCTTTGAGTCTGTCTACCTCCGCGGCGTATCTGGCGGGATCTTCATAAGCAGCCAGGATCCGCGCCGCTTCATCCGAGTGCTTTCTCCCGAGGACAAAAGTCATTTCCTTTTTTTCGCCGGGTGCAAGGCTCAGGAGAGTGGACAGCGCGCCGATGCAGTAGTCATTGTAGCCGAGGTCATTTCCCAGATCTCCGCATGCCACGCCGACGGGATCGCCGTAGCTGTGATATTTTCCGAGAAAGAGATCCCTGTCTCCGCAATAGGAGGAAACAGGCATGCCGGCCAGACCCAGAAAACGTTCTTCAAAATCATTGTTGTCCACGGAAGCGGACTCGCTTACAGCTTCGAGGTTTCCATGGATGAACTGCCGGATGCGGTTTTCACTGAAACGCGTGCTGGTCACGTAGCGGGAATACTGCAGGTTGACCAGGTCCTGTTCGTAATTGCTGTTGTTGGTGAATTCCGCATAAGCCGTAGTGGTGAGTGAACGGGCTGAGGAAGAAAGATTTTCAACGCTCAGGTGCCAGACCTCCCAGTCTGCGCCATCCGGAACATAGTATGTGGACGCCGTACGGATCCCGCTGTATTCGGAGGTGATGATCGTATAGCCGAGTCCATGACGACACTCTGAATGGTATTCGTCCAGGCTTTTCCCGACCGGCTGCCAGGAGGCTGACCAGTAATCGGCGCTGTCATTGTCACGGATGTAGAGATATCTCCCGGGGCGGTCGCTCTCATCGAAAATATAGCGGAGAAGGCGGCCGTTGGCGCCGGATTTTACAAAGCTGTAACCGCCTGCATTGTTGGAGATCAGCGCGCCGTATTCCGGCGATCCCAGATAATTGGCCCATGGCGCGGGCGTGTCCGGACGCGTGATTACATATTCGCGGTGGACATCATCGAAATATCCATATTTCATAATATTTGTCCCTTAATAAATGATGGCAGGAAATATTTCAGTCAGCACCTTGCATTTACTGCGAGGTGCGTAAGACTATACTCGCGCGAACAAATAAATGGAAAATGTAACTGTTCAGTCACAAGCTCCTTCACAGTTACTAGGCCAGCCGCAGGCTCCTTTCGTCGCATTGGAAGTGCGCCTGTCCTTGGCTGTTCAACTTTTTTCTCACGCATCTCGCAGTAAATGCGAGATGCTGACTGAACAGTTACTGGAAAATGTACTTTGTTTTCCGCGCGGTATACATACATATATAATTGAACAGGTGCGTGAACAGCATGAAGCTGCTTACAATCCGATTTCCTTCAGGTAGCGGGAGAGTGCATCCCTCCAGTCCGGCAGAGGCGTGAAACCCTCTGCGGCCAGTTTGCTTTTATCGAGCCGGCTGTTGAAGGGCCGGGCCGCTTTGGAGATCCCGTATTCTGCTGTAGTGACCGGTGTGACCTGGATCCTGTCGGTTCCATACTCCGGATGTCCCATGGCCGCAGCCTGACGAAAGATCTCGACAGCGAAATCATACCAGCTGATAAATCCGCCCTCGTTGGTGGCGTGATAGCAGCCATATTGATCCGTGAGGATCATGTCCACCAGCAGTCTTGCCAGATCATAGGTGTACGTGGGCGTACCGATCTGGTCGCTGACGACACGCAGCTGCGGATGCTTTTTGCCCACATCCAGCATGGTACGGATAAAATTCCTGCCGTTCAGTCCAAAGACCCAGGCGATGCGGACGATAAAGTATCGCTCCAGAAGACTGCGGACGGCATTCTCACCCTCCAGCTTGCTCTGACCGTACACATTCAAAGGACTGAAGTCCTTGCAGTCCGGCGTCCAGGGGGCAGATCCTGTCCCGTCAAACACATAGTCCGTGGAAAGATAGAGCATCTTTGCTCCGGTCTGTGCGCAGGCCTGGGCGATGAACCGTGTGCCCTGTGCATTGACCAGGAAAACCTTGTCTCTGTTTTCGGGCTCTTCGGCGGCGTCAACGGCGGTCCAGGCGGCACAGTGAATGACGGCATCCGGGCGCAGGTTTTCGATCGTGTCCCGGACAGCCTCAGGATCCGTGATGTCCAGGGACACATAGGGCATTTGGGTTACCGCGGATCCATCCTGTACACCGGCATAGGAGGGAGCCAGATCCGTACCGATCCCCTCCAGACCCCGATCGGCCAGCTCATTCATCACATCGTGTCCGAGCTGACCACCCACACCGGTGACCAGGACACGCAGGTTGTTCTCCATCTCTGGATCAATTATTTCTATCATGGTCTGTTCCTCAATCAGTTCTCAGGCGCACCTTTTGTGTCTGCCTTTTTTCTGTCATGGTCTGTTCTCAGATCAATCCTCAGCGGCACCTCTGTGACCATACATTTTTTCATAATAGTTCTGGTAGTCGCCGGAGAGAATGGTTTCCCACCAGGTACGGTTGTCCAGATACCAGCGGATCGTCTTTTTGATGCCGTCCTCAAAACGGGTCTCGGGCAGCCAGCCCAGCTCCCTGTGAATCTTGGCGGGATCGATGGCATAGCGCATATCGTGGCCTTTGCGGTCCGCGACATAGGTGATCAGGCTCTCGGGCTTGCCCAGCTCCCTGCAGATGAGGCGTACGATGTCGATGTTGCGCATTTCGTTATGGCCGCCGATGTTGTAGACTTCGCCGACCCTGCCCTTGTGGATGATCAGGTCGATGGCCTTGCAGTGATCCTCCACATAGAGCCAGTCACGGACGTTCTCGCCCTTGCCGTAGACAGGCAGGGGCTTGTCAGCCAGCGCATTGGCGATCATCAGAGGGATCAGCTTCTCCGGGAAATGATAGGGGCCATAGTTGTTGGAGCAGCGGCTGATGGTCACAGGCAGTCCGTACGTACGGTGATAAGCCAGGACCAGCAGATCGGCTCCGGCCTTGGAGGAGCTGTAGGGGCTGCTGGTATGGATCGGCGTCTCCTCTGTAAAAAACAGATCCGGGCGGTCCAGCGGCAGATCTCCGTATACCTCGTCGGTGGAGACCTGATGATAGCGGGTGATCCCGTATTTGCGGCAGGCGTCCATGAGAACGGCCGTGCCGATGATGTTGGTGTTCAGGAAGATCTGGGGATCCTCGATGGAGCGGTCCACATGGCTCTCGGCGGCAAAGTTTACCACGATGTCCGGATGTTCTTCTTCAAACAGCTTATAGACGGCATCCCTGTCCGTGATATCCCCTTTATAGAACCTGAACTGCGGGTTGTCCATAACCGGCTCCAGGGTGGAGAGATTGCCGGCGTAGGTCAGGCTGTCCAGGCACACGATCCGGTAATCGGGGTGTGTTTTGAGCATGTGAAAGATGAAATTGCTGCCGATAAAGCCGGCACCTCCGGTAACGATAATGGTCATATTCTGTCTCCTTTATTTTAATTTACTCGCGCGAACAAATAAATGGAAAATGCATCAGGCCTTACTGGTATATCTGTGGTGATCATGGAGAACGTCCACGTATTTTCCGTCCAGTACATCCTTGAGGTACTGACCGTACTGATTTTTCTTCAGCACCTCGTAAACCTTCAATACGTCCTCCCGCGTGATCCAGCCGTTAAGCCAGGCGATCTCCTCCAGGCAGGCCAGCTTGCGGTGCTGATGTGATTCCATGGTCTTGACGAAATTGGTCGCCTCGACCAGGCTCTCGTGGGTACCGGTATCCAGCCAGGTAAAGCCCTGTCCCAGCAGTTCTACATTCAGCTCGCCATTATTAAGATAGATCCTGTTCAGATCCGTGATCTCCAGTTCACCTCTGGCGCTTGGCTTTAAGCCTTTGGCGTATTCAACCACGCGGTTGTCATAGAAATACAGACCGGTCACGCAATAGTTGCTCTTTGGCCGGACGGGCTTTTCCTCTATGGTAATGGCTTTTCCGTTCTCGTCAAACTCCACGATGCCGAACCTTTCCGGATCATCGACGTAGTACCCGAATACGGTCGCACCCTTGCCGTTCTCTGCGTTGGCGACAGCGGCTTTGAGGCGTTTGGTGAGTCCGTGGCCGGCAAAGATGTTATCCCCGAGAACCATGGCTACGGAATCGGTGCCGATAAAGGACTCCCCGATCACAAAGGCCTGAGCCAGACCGTCCGGACTGGGCTGTACGGCATAGGACAGACGGACGCCGAACTGATGTCCGTCGCCCAGCAGCTCCTGGAACCTGGGGGTATCTGCGGGCGTCGAAATGATCAGGATATCACGGATGCCCGCCTGCATGAGAACGGACATGGGATAATAGATCATCGGCTTGTCATAGATTGGCAGGAGCTGTTTGGAAGTGACCATAGTCAGAGGATACAGTCTGGTACCGGATCCGCCGGCGAGAATAATGCCTTTCATTTCACAGTATACCTCCTGATAGATATTGTTTTGCGTAATGGAATTTGCCACATCGATATATGCAGAGCCGCTTAATAAACGGAGTTCTGCGAATTAAGATGCTCTGGTATATCACAAATACAGCTTTCCTCAGCGCTCAGTATATCATACTCTATACGAAGATGTAATGGGTTTCACGAATATTGTTGCCAGGATCCCATATACCTCGAACTTTTCTGTCTGACTTGTCAACAGAACTTTGTAATGTTATAATAATCAGGAAAATATATATGTTTGTCGACATCCCACGCAATTCGTGAGATGTATATCTGCAGAATCAGGTAACTGTTCAGTCAGCACCTCGCATTTAACTGCGAGGTGCTGACTGAACAGTTACAGAATTAGTATGACGGTGGTGAAAATATCATTATGGCAGAGGAAAGAATACCATTCGAAAAAGTTTATGAAGAGCAGTTCAGCAATATATACAACTTTGTTTATGCACAACTTCTGCATCGTGAAAGAGCTGAGGATCTTGTCAGTGATATTTTTATCAAAGCCATGACTCACTACGATTCCTATGATCCGTCCAAAGCTTCTGTGCGTACCTGGCTGACCAACATCGCCCGCAATACGGTGATCGATGAGTTCCGCAAAACCGGTGTCAGAGGCAACAGCGTCTCCCTCGACGACGATGAAAATACGGTCGACCCATCTTACGAGGATGAATATGACATCTACCAGGTTGAGAGGGAGAATCAGGTCAAAAAGCTGCTTTCCATGCTCAAGCCTGATGAGAGAGAACTGCTCAGTATGATCTATTTCCAGGATATGAAAAATGAGGAGATCGCGGCTATCCTGGGCATTAACGCCAAAGCCGTCAGCGCCAGGCATCATCGCCTGCTCGCCAAATGCCAGACCATGGCCGGGGCGAAGCAGCTCAAAGAGCTGCTGTAAATGCTGCTGCCACAGGCCGGCGATGGGACATTGATGACAGAACAGTTTTTCAGGAACTCTGCAGCGCTGCGTATGCAGATGTTCTGCTCACAATGGATCATGACTGTAGCTGCAAAGAAGCTTGTGAATGACCAGTTATAATTGGTTTACGTGAGTAAACCAGTTGCGGAAGATAATAATCAGGAGTTTGATGTATGGAAATCAACAATATGGAGGATGGAGCGGGAAAGACAGGGCAGGAAACGGACAGAATCATCGCAGAGGATGAAGTGGAAACCCCGGAGCAGGGAAAAGACAGGATCGATGAGGAGCAGACAAAGCTCCTGCAGATGCTGATCAGGCGGCAGGAGAAGGACGTCATGATCAACAGGATCACCGCTCTGGCGATGTGCATGCTGCTCTGCATCCTTGTAGTCGTGTTCGCGCTGCTTGTGCCCAGATTCCTCAGGACGCTTTCCCTTGTGGATGAAAAGATGGAGAGCGTAAGCGTGTTCGTTGATCAGGCTCAGCAGTCCCTGGAGGAGATCACCCTCCTGGTCGAGGATGCGGACGACGTGATCCTGGCCAATGAAAAGGATCTGGCTGAGGCGATCGATCATTTTAACAATGTAGATTTTGACAGCCTGAATGAATCCATCAACAACATCAGAGAGATCATCGGCCCGCTCAGCAAGGTAATGTCGCTGCTGGGCTGAGCAGACAGGCTCAACTCGATATGTGGAGTTCCCCGTATCTGGAGACTCTGGTATAAAAAAGCAGCTGCGGATTAAGTTCCGCAGCTGCTTTTTTTCGTTCTTTGCTTTTCCTGACCGCGATCAGTCATTTTCGCTGCTGATCCCGGCTGTCTCAATGATGAATTTCACGCTTCCATCCATGTCGTCGGGCTTGCCGCTGAAGCTGTTATATGCCAGCTCATCAGACTGAAGAGCCTTGATCCGTTCGAGGGTGTCGTCCAGACCATCAGAGAAGACATCCGTCAGCTTACTGACCCCTTCTTTATAGAATTTCTTTTCGCCCTTTGAAAGGTCTTTGGCTCCGTCATCCAGGGTATGGATTCCGTCCGCCACCTTTTCGCTGCCGTCCGCCAGTTCTTTGGTTCCTTTTTTCAGCTCACCCAGACCATCTGTCAACTGTGAGACACCGTCGTTCAGCCTGTCGCTTGAGGATGTAAGCTGGCGGGCGCCGCCATTGAGCGCCGCGTTATTGGCTGTAAGCTCAGCAACGCCGTCTGTGAGGGCCGGTGTGTTGGCTGTGAGCTGCGCGGCTCCGTCTGTCAGCTGACCTGAAGCCGCCTGGAGCCTGTC
>JAFWDX010000080.1 GCA_017515945.1 Blautia sp.
ACCAAAGTGTAAACAAACCATGAACTGGAACCGTTCATGGTTTGTTTACACTTTGGTTACGCTTTGTTCCGGGGGCCAGACCCCATTATTTATCCGGTATCCACATCGTAGCGACGGCGCCGCCGCCTTCCCTGGGCCTGATCCGGAGGGTGCCGCCGCACATCAGCTCCAGGCGTTTGCGGACGCTGCTCAGGCCGACGCCGTCACTGTCCGGCTCCATGGCTTTGAGATCCGCCCCGTTGTTTTCGATCGTAATCTCACTGCCGTCGTCCGTGGCGCGGGTACGGATCAGGATGCAGAGCGGCTCGCAGTCCGGGTCCATGCCATGTTTGACGGCATTCTCCACTATGGGCTCCAGGGTCAGGGGCGGGAGGCAGAAAACTGTATGCGGCATGTCATAGACAACCTTCAGGCGGTCGCCGAATCTTACCTGTTCTATGGCCAGGTAGGCTCTGGTATGGGCCAGTTCTTCCTCGAACGGCACCTGTTCGGTTTTGACTACGGCGCTGAAATTGCGGTGAAGGTATTGGGAAAAATCACGGATCGTTTCCTTGGCTGCCTGCGGATCGGTGTCTACCAGGTAGTAAATGCTGGTCATGGCGTTATAGATGAAGTGAGGCCGCATCTGCAGGACCTTCAGGTCGAATTCCTTTTCGGCGTTTTCCCTGGCCTGGCGGATGGAGGTGTTCATCTGTTCTGACAGGATGAACACAAACATTGCAAGCGCACCCGCGATCGTTCCATAGGCTACGAGCAGGAGCCCGTAGTAGAATATCTGGAGGATCATGCCGGCCAGCGGCGCGGCCAGATAAACGAACATTGCGTAGAACTGTCTGCGTGTCAGCTTTTCTCGCATCTGCAGCAGCCCAAGGAGGTTCAGGAGCATGATGGCTGCCGGGGGGATGAGCAGAAGGGGATACAGCGGACCGCGCCGGTAAATGCCGTCTGCTCCGATGGAATAGATCACGGTAGTGAACTGTGTATAGACCAGCAGCACGAAATAAACTGCCCACAGCGTCATGACCGCGATGAACAGCGGGTTTTTCCATCTTTTTTTCCCGACCAGCTGCAGCATATAGGCTGTCAGCAACGGCATGAGCAGGGAGGATGACAGGGATTCCATGAATATGCCGGGCTTCAGAAGGAAAGGATAGTGGTAGATCTGCGCAAAATTACCGATGGCCACAGACAGAGTGTAGACGATCAGTATGATAAAGCAGGAGATGAAATAATAGCGCATCCAACGGACCATGGGGCGGAAGCTGATCGACAGAATCAGGCCCAATATCGACAGTACCATGCCGGCTACACCAACAGAAAAATCGACGAGAAGTCCCCATTCAGGCATGGCGCGCCTCCTGTCCGTCCCGGTTTTCCGGGCATTGAGGGAGGAGATTGAGTCTCCTGAGTTGTTCGGTTATGTCCCGGGCGTCCAGCGGCTTGACCAGAAATCCTCTGGCTCCTGTATCCCATGCCTTTAGCGCGTAATCGGGAAAGGCTGTCAGATAAATGACCCGGGTGGTCGGATTGATCGACAACAGTTTTTTACAGATATCGAAACCGTTGACTTTGCCCATTTCAATGTCCAGGAACGCGAGGGTGATGCGGTTGTTTAACGCAAAATCCAGGGCCTGTGCAGGACTGGAAAAGCCTGTGATCTCTGCTGAGGGCAGGACTTCGCACAGTGTTTTCAGCTCTCCTGAGAGGATCAGGGGTTCATCGTCCACGATGATCACCACCGGTGCGGGTCCGGACGGATCTTCATCCGGGATAAGAAGCGAGACCTCAACGCCCAGACATTTTGCCAGACGCGGCAGCAGCACGAGATCCGGCAGGCGCGTGCCGCTTTCCCACCGGGCGATGGTGGAGCGGTCAATATACATCATGGAAGCAAGCTGCTGTTGTGTGATACCTCTTTCGGTTCGAAGACGTCTGAGCTTTTCAGAAAAATTTTCCGACACAGGTAATGCCTCCTTGCGTTTATGTTCCGCACCTGCCAGGGCACGCCTGCGGTGTCGCAGTAAATGTGAGGTGCTGACAGAACAATTACAGATTATAATATTTGCCGTGTATACTATATATAATTTATATCACAGTCTGAAATCTTTTCAAGGCAATGATTCAGGAAAATGTGCCAATCTGGAACATGCTATGGAAATATCATAGAGAATAATTTATTTTATAGTATACAAAGACAAGTCCTGTTTTTATTGTTTTTGCAGTTTTGCAGGTATCGTCTGGTCAGGCCAAGGTCAAGGGGGTGTGTCTGAGCTTGTTTGCATATTATACTTTGATCAATATTATTTCCTGGCTGGCCCTGATGACACTGACCATACTGGTATGGGAGAATGGCAGACTGCCGGATTCTGACAAGCGGCTGTTTTACTTCACATATCTGCTGATCGCGCTCTCTGCCCTGGCAGAATGGCTTGGGGTATTGCTGAATGGCCGGGACGGGTTTCCGAGGTGGCCGTTGATGGTCATAAAATGTGCGGATTATATTCTGACGCCCATGACCGGGGGAGCTCTGGTGCGGCAGATCCGGATGCGCAACCGTTGGCACAGTGTGCTGAATGTCCTGCTCATATTCAACGCGGTATTTCAGGTGATCGCCTGTCCGCTGGGATGGACGGTCAGGATCGATTCGCATAATCATTACACGCATGGACCGCTCTATGGCATTTATGTCGGGGTCTATCTGTCGGTTCTCGCCATTATGGTCATCGAGTTTATCTTATATGGCAAGACCTTTCGCCGACAGAACCGGTTGTCGCTGTATGCCGTACTGGTGCTGATCATTGTGGGTGTCGTTGCCCAGGAGGTACTTTCCGGCGGCTACAGGATGGTGTACTGCGCGCTTACCCTGGCAGCCGCGCTGATGTTTATCTATTATACGGAGTTTACGCAGCTGGCCGCAGATGACTTTGCGGCATACCAGCGCACACAGCTCATGAAGGATCCGCTGACGGGTGTCCTGAGCCGTTATGCTTATAAGCAGGCACTCGCTGATCTCGATTCGGCGTCAGGTGTGTCAAAGGATCTGGCTGCGTATGTCATCGATATCAACTGGCTCAAGGAGGCCAATGATACGGTGGGACATGATGCGGGCGACGAGATGATCTGCGGCGCCGCAAAGTGTATTGAAAGTGTGTTTGAAGGTACAGGCCGATGCTACCGCATCGGCGGGGATGAATTCGCAGTGTTTGCAGATCTGGATCCGGCTCATGCCAGGGAGCGGACGGAGGAGCTCATGCGTGTGACGCAGACATGGAAGGGGACTCGGGTGAAGGAGCTGAGCATTTCGGTCGGCTGCGCCCACAGCGCGGATCATCCCGGTTTGACAGGTCAGGAACTCATCGAGGCGGCTGATCATGAGATGTATGCCGCCAAGGAAGAATATTATCGTCGATTCAGACATGACCGCCGGCGGAGAAGGTAAGGGATGTCTGGTAAGGAGGGGAAGCCCGAGGGGGAACTGGGGCTGACCCTGTAAAAAGGGGACGATCCTTTAAAAGGATCGTCCCCTTTTTTGATGAGTCACAGGGACAGGTTCCCTGACTCATTCTGAGTCACGGAACCTGTCCCTTTATTCTCATTTCGGAAATAATCCGGACAGAGACAGAATTGATAAATGATGGCATCAAAGATTATACTTCATCCTGTAAACAAAAAAGAAAATGCAGTGCTCTTATGTCGTGCAGGTATAAAAGGAGGTTTTACAGAATGAAGAAAATGACAGCGATGATACTGACGGCAGCCATAACGGCATCGATGGTGACACCGGTCTTTGCAGGTGAGGGAGAACCGGATGCGCAGCCGGGAGTAAAGAAGGTCTACACCATCAATCACACGCTGGGTGACGGACAGAAGGTCACAAATGTAGTCCTGGAGTATACGGATGAGATCGACGCGGGAAGCCTCTCCCTTGATACGTATGAGGTAGAAAACAGAGTCATCACCGCGGTGCACACAAATGCGGAGGCCGCCGAAACGGAGGAAGACGTGCCTGGCAATTTCGTGGTGCTGGATCTGGAGGTGCAGAATCCGATCCTGGATGACAGATATGCTACAGATGGCCGTATTGACCAGCAGGTTGTGATCGATACCGCGTCTGTGATACAGAAGGCGGATGTCAGCACCGTGAATGGTACGGTCATCGCAGCCGGAGATGAGGTCTATACGACTTCTGCCGGTGAGGGCGGCATCATGGGGAATGACGCGATAAAGACGCCGGATATGGATCGTTTTGAGGACAATCATTATTATAATGATCCGGACACCCACGTGATCCTGCACTACAATTTCTTTAAGCCTGAGGGCTATGAGGAGTCCGGAGAGAAATATCCGCTGGTGCTCTTCATTCCGGACGCATCCGCGGTGGGCAAAGACTGGGAGACCGTTCTGCAGTGCGGAAACGGCGGTACGATCTGGGCCGAACCCGAATGGCAGGCTGAGAATCCCTGCTTCATAGTGACCATGATCTATGAGGATAAATATATCAACGATTACAATGAGTATTATGAGAGCTGGCTGACCGGTACCATGAACCTGATCCGCGACGTGGCGCAGACCTATCCGGTCGATGAGAACAGGATCTATACCACCGGCACATCCATGGGCGCCATGGCCTCCATGCTGATGATGGAAGAGGATCCGGATCTGTTCGCGGCCGCCTATATGGTCGCCGGCCAGTGGAGAGATACAGAGGCCGTCAAGGATATCTGCAATGAGAATATCCTGTTCCTGATGTCCCAGGATGATCCGTCCTACTCCAGAGCAGCGGACAACGTGGATACATGGGAACGTGAAGGCGGTACCGTCGCCAGAGGCGACCTTGACGCGACCGCGCCGGATGAGGAGCGGACAGCCATGGTAGAAGAGCTCCTGAGCCAGGATGCGAATATTTATTTTCTGTCCATCCTGGAAGGATACGGCAGCGTGGACGCGGACGGCAATCCGCTCAAAGGCGGGCATCGCGCGACATTCCGCGTGGCTTATGACCTGGGCGGCGTGAAAGAATGGCTGTTTGCGCAGACGAAGTATACTAGAGGGTCTTAATACGTGGAATGCTTTGCTTCCACGTATTTAGAGCCTCTGCATATACCGCGCGGAAAATCAGGTACATTTTTCCATTTATTTGATCGCGCGAGTATAATGAGACAAGTGAGACAGGGGACGGTCCTCTGTCTCCTCCGTCAGGAGGAGACAGAGAACCGTCCCCTGTCTCATTCCGT
>JAFWDX010000081.1 GCA_017515945.1 Blautia sp.
CTCTGGCAAGTCAATGAGTCAGAGGAGCAAGTCTGTGAGTCAGGGGGAAAGGATCCTGAACGAGTCACGGGGACAGGTTACTTGACTCACACTCGTGTGAGTCAAGGAACCTGTCCCCGTGACTCATTCAGGAACCTTTCCCTTTGACTCACAGACTTGCTCCTCTGACTCATTGACTTGCCAGAGTATAAAACATCATCATCGCCGTTTCAATGATCCTGTCATTGAAATCATATTGTTGTGTATGCAAGGGCGGGACATCTTCCCCGGTACCTATATAAAAAATGGCTCCCTCTGCGATCTTCGTATAGTATCCGAAGTCCTCAGATGCCCGCCACAGATCTTTCATCTCGATCAGCTCTTTCCCCAGACATTCCGCAGCCTCACGTACCCGGGAAAGCGCATGCTCCGTGTTCTTCGTTTCGGGGAAGCGGTCTGATATTTCGTGTGAAACCTCCAGGCCTTCCAGCGATGCCTGTTCATCTGCATATGCCAGGATCCGAGCTTCCAGTTCTTTCATCTCCTGTTCATATTCCGCCCGGAGCGTCAGAGACAGTTCTCCGTCACCAGCGCTGATCCCGAAGTCTCCGGCTCCTGCTTTCAGGCCGACAACAGTTGCAAGTACCAGACCCCTGGAAGGCCTTTCCGACAGTTTCTGCAAAAAGAGGATCATCCTGGCTAATGCGGCGGCAGGATTCTTCCCGTTTTCCGGTGCGCTTGCGTGTGTGCATTTTCCCCGGAATGAGATGCGAAGGCCCTCCGATGCAGGCTGTGTGAGCCCTTTTCTGTACACGATGCTGTTTTCCGGATAACCACCGAGATTGTGAAAGGCATAAACTTCAGGGATTCCCCGCTCCTTCACAAGCCCGGCACACATCCTTCCTCCCGCGCCGATCTCTTCGCCCGGCTGAAAGATCAGATAGACCGGACGTTTGACAGGATATCTTTCCAGCATCAGTGCCAGCCCGCAAAGACATGCCGCATGCCCGTCATGGCCGCATTTGTGAGAAACGCCAGGATTTACAGAATGATAGGGCAGACTATCGTCTTCTTCGATCGGGAGTGCGTCGATATCTGCACGGAAAGCGATCGGCTCTCCCGGCTCGTTCTCTCCGAACACACACCAGAACCAGCTTCCTTCATCACAGATTCTCGCAGAGGTGTGCTGACTCAGAAAGGCCATCAGAAGTTCCCTGGTATGGACTTCCTTCATGGACAGCTCAGGATGTTTATGAAGTTCGTGTCGCAGATCCGTGACCGTGGCGGCCGACAGATGACAGCACTCTTCAAAATCAAGTAAATGAAACATGGATTTTTCTCCCATGCTATTGATTATTAATAATACCTTGGTTTTGTTGTCGATACGAAACAATCACAATCATGTTTTGAATTATTGACATGAAACAGAGGGACGATTCCTCATTCCACCATCTACGGTGGAACGGGGAACCATCCCCCTGTTTCATGATAGTTTCTCTGACTGGATCAGTCAAAAGTGTAACTGATCCCGTGTTTGTCCTGGCAAAACGTCTGGCTTCTCTGATTCTCCGAACCTCTGCCATGGCTTCGTTATGCGACAATGTCCTCCCGGTTTCTATATCTTCCAATCCTCTGTCCAACATACGGAGCAGATTAAGATCAACCTCTGACGCATCCTGAATCATCTTTTTATCATTAGTCATATTGACACCTCCTGATCTGACACATAACTTTCCACATATATACTCCTGGGAACAAATAAATGGGAAATGTGGTTTGCCGTCGCGGAATATGCAGACTCTCTGAACAAGTGAAATTCCACGTATAAAATAATCACGACATTCAGATTCCTTTTTCTGCCAGATGACGTAAAGATATATATATTATATCAAAAGCCCTGTTTAAGGACAACGATAAATTTCATAAGCTTTTCTTGAGATGAGTCACGGGGACAGGTTCCCTGACTCATTTTCAGCCAGGTCGTGAACGGTAACGTGTACAGAATGTTTGGAATACCAGACATCAACCCACATTGAAGGTACGCCTGGGGTGTGTTATACTGGAAGAACTTACAGTCACAGATAAATGAGTCAACCTATCCTCTGACTCATTGAGAAATGAGTCAGGGAACCTGTCCCCTTGACTCATTATGAGAAAGCGAGGAAAAGATGAGTTCAGATAATTTTATACATGCGCAGGGAAAGGATCTGTATGACGGGAAGGGAAACAAAATCCGTCTGCAGGGCGTCAATCTGGGAAACTGGTTTGTACCGGAATGTTATATGTCGGTCACGGATGTCGGTGATTTTGAGACAGGGGTCTACACGACCGAGAGGGCGCTGGAGGCCATGAAGCAAAATCCGAATCTGACGCCAGCACAGATCGATGAGCTTTATCATCTGTATATGCGCAGCTATATCACAGAAAAGGATTTTGAAGAGATTGCTTCGGTTGGTCTGAACATGGTACGGATCCCATTTACGTGGCATGATCTGACGACAGACGGGCAGAAGCTCCGTCCGAATGCGTTCCGGTACATCGACTGGGCCATTGAGATGTGTGAAAAGTACGGACTGTACGCGGTGCTTGATCTGCATGGCGCCATCGGGTCGCAGAATCAGGATTTCCATTCTGGAGATGACGCGCATTTTGATCTGTACGGAAACGAAGAGAATCGAAAGAAAACGATCAACCTGTGGAAACGGATCGCCGATCGGTACCGGAACCGGTCGGTAGTGGCCGGTTATGATCTGCTGAATGAATGCCGAAAGGCACCGGGAAAGTTCGGTGGAAAGATCAATACGGACTTCTATGATGAGCTGTATCAAGCTGTCCGGTCTGTGGATCCGGATCATCTGATCTTTATCGAGTATTTCACCTTCCCGATCCACGGAATCGGAATCAGTCACTATAAGTGGGAAAACGTGGCGGTGGAATACCATATTTACAATCTCACTCCGTTCTCCCAGCTGACCTGTCTGCGCATGATCCACGCCATGCACCAAATCACAGGCAACACAAAAGTACCCGTCTATATCGGAGAATTCAACGCCTGGGATAAGGTGAAGGACTGGGATGTAACCCTGGATTATTTCGAAAAGCTCGGCTGGTCCTGGTCCTCCTGGACCTATAAGGCGAATGAGTATCCCTATCGTAAAGGCGGCTTCGCCAAGGAACATGCCGGCAGGGACTGGGGGCTTTATGTGCTGGATCAGAAGCCTGTGGACCTGTCAAAGGCAGGTTTTGATGAGATCGCTGCCGTTTATAAGGCGACGGTAACGGAGAACGCGCGGAAGACCTATATTTATGATTTTTATAAACGCAGGCTTGGATGAGGCGCGGGGGCGGTTCCATGAGTCAGGGGGACAGGTTC
>JAFWDX010000082.1 GCA_017515945.1 Blautia sp.
CAGCCTATTCCGGTGCTTACCCCGTTTAATATTCTG
Organism: Blautia sp.; assembly: GCA_017515945.1. GTDB lineage: Bacteria > Bacillota > Clostridia > Lachnospirales > Lachnospiraceae > Blautia_A. Next base: position 37 of record JAFWDX010000082.1, read on the forward strand.
TCCGAGCTGGCCACACCGATCAGTATGGCGTGCCGTCATTTCGGCAATATTCTTTCCGGACTGGTCATTGACACACTGATCTATGGCGCATTAGGTGTTGCCAGTTCAGCGCTGCTCGGACTTATTCCCGGCGCAGTCGGACAGGTAGTATCAAAAATCCCGATCCTGGACGTGGGTCTTCCCGCGATTACAGGTGTCTATTTTGACTGGTTTTCCGGATGCATGCAGGCATTCATATTCTGTATGCTGACAACCATGTACATCGCCAACGCCGCTGAGGGCTGATCATTATATATATTCTATACCCTGCGGCAAACAATAAACAAAACTCTTTCAGACATTACAGGAGGTTTCTCATGGATTTTACAATCTTGGCAAAAGGTATCACTCTGGCAGGCTGTGCGATCGGTGCGGGTTGTGCACTGATTGCCGGTATCGGCCCTGGTATCGGTGAAGGCAATGCTGTTGCGAAGGCTCTCGAGGCCATTGGCCGTCAGCCTGAGTGCAAGGGTGATGTGACGTCTACCATGCTGCTTGGCTGTGCGATCGCGGAGACCACAGGTATTTACGGCTTTGTTACAGGCCTGCTCCTGATCTTTGTAGCTCCCGGCATGTTCATGAATTTCCTTGCGTAATGAGGGAAAGGTGACCGGAAAGCCAGGTCCGCACGAAGGTTACGGAGGTGCATTTTATGCAGGGTGTACAGCAACTGGTTACCATCGTCCCCTGGACATTCATTGCGACGATATGTAACCTGTTCATTCAGATCTATCTGATCAAGCGTTTTTTGTTTAAACCCGTCAATGAGATGCTGGAGAAGCGTAAAGCTCTGGCCGATGCCCAGATCGCGCAGGCTCAGGAGGCCAATGAACAGGCCCAGGCCATGAAGGCCGAGTATGAGCAGGATCTGCTCGAGGCCAAGACAAAGGCCGGAGAGATTCTGCAAAGTGCGCAGAAAACCGCTTCAGACCAGGCGGAGCAGATGCTCCGCGAGGCCAATCGGCAGGCCGCTGCCGCCAAGATCAAGGCAGCCGGCGATATTGAGCAGGAAAAGAGAAAAGCGGTTGATGAGATCAAAAATGAGATCGGTTCCATGGCTGTGGAGATCGCCGGCAAGGTGATCGGCCGCGAGCTCAGCGAGAGCGACCATGAAAAGCTGATCGATGAGTTTATTTCCAATGTAGGAGAAGTGTCATGACGGACACAGCCAGAGTATATGGCGGGAGTTTGTATGATCTTGCCGCCGAGGAAAACCTGACCGATACCTTCAGGGAAGAGCTGGAGGTGATCAGGCGTGTTTTCCGTGAAAACCCGGATTATATCCGGCTGCTTTCGGAGCCTGCGATTCCTCTTGACGAGAGACTCGGCCTGATCGAGACCGCTTTCGGGCAGGGTGCGCAGAGGTATCTGGTTAATTTTATCAAACTCCTGGCTGAGCGCTCACTGTTGTGGGAGCTCGGCGGATGCTGTGAAGAATTCGTACGCAGATACAATCAGGATAACGGGATCACTGAGGCATTCGTGACCAGTGCCGTTGAGTTGTCTGACGCACAGAAGACCGCTTTGCAGACAAAGCTTGAAAAGCTGAGCGGTAAGAAAGTGACCCTGATCACAAAGGTGGATCCCGGTGTGATGGCAGGACTGAAAGTGGAAATGGAAGGAAAACAGTTTGACGGGACTGCGGCCGGCCGGCTGGCCGGGATCTCCCGCAGACTTGAAGAGCTTGTTGTATAGCGGTGTGCTTATATGGACCGCTTTTTATAAAACGCCGTGCATACGGCGGAGTGGAGAATAGGTATGCAACTGAAACCTGAAGAAATATCCAAGGTGATACGCAGCCAGATCAAGTATTATGAGAATACGATCCAGCAGAACGAAACCGGGACGATCCTGATGGTTGGTGACGGTATCGCCAGGGCCAGCGGCCTGGTAAACTGTATGGCCGGTGAACTGCTGGAGTTTGAAGACGGAAGCTATGGCATGGCGCAGAACCTGGAAGAGACCAGCGTTTCGATCGTGCTCTTCGGTTCCGATGAGAATATCGGAGAAGGGCAGACGGTAAAACGTACAGGAAAGGTCGTATCCGTACCGGTAGGAGAGGCCCTGATCGGCAGGGTCGTCAACGCGCTGGGACAGCCGATCGATGGCGCAGGCCCTGTGGCGACTACTGAATTCAGACCCATCGAGAGCCAGGCGCCCGGGATCTGTGAGAGACGGAGCGTGTACCAGCCCCTGCAGACAGGAATCAAAGCCATCGATTCCATGATCCCGATCGGCCGTGGTCAGCGTGAACTGATCATCGGTGACCGTCAGACCGGAAAGACGACGGTGGCGGTCGACACCATTATCAACCAGAAGGGACAGAATGTCCTGTGCATTTATGTCGCCATCGGGCAAAAGCGCTCGACAGTGGCGTCTCTGGTGGAGAATCTGACCAAAAACGGCGCAATGGACTATACGATCGTTGTGGCGGCTACTGCTTCCGAAGCCAGCCCGCTGCAGTACATCGCACCCTACAGCGGCTGCGCCATGGGTGAATATTTCATGAACCAGGGCAAGGATGTCCTGATCATTTATGATGATCTGAGCAAACACGCGGTGGCTTACCGTGCCCTGTCCCTGCTGATCCGCAGGCCGCCGGGCCGCGAAGCCTACCCTGGTGACGTCTTTTATCTGCATTCCAGACTGCTGGAACGCGCGGCCAAGCTTGATGACGCCCATGGCGGCGGTTCTCTGACTGCACTGCCGATCATAGAGACGCAGGCGGGTGACGTGTCCGCATATATCCCGACGAATGTAATCTCCATCACGGATGGCCAGATCTATCTGGAGACAGAGCTTTTCCATTCCGGTATTCGTCCGGCCGTCAACCCCGGTATTTCTGTATCCCGAGTCGGCGGCGACGCACAGATCAAGGCCATGAAGAAGGTCGCCGGAACACTGAAGCTGATCTACTCCCAGTATCGCGAACTGCAGAGCTTTGCCCAGTTCGGTTCCGATCTGGATGCGGATACCAAATCCCGTCTGGAGCAGGGTGCCCGCATCGTTGAGGTGCTCAAGCAGAGCCAGAATGCACCGGTACCCGTGGAGAAACAGGTGGCGATCCTTTACGCGGTGACCAGAGGCGTGCTCGAACAGATCCCGGTCGAAAAGGTCCGGCAGTATGAGAGCGAGCTGTTCGGCTGGCTGGATACAGACCAGGAAGGGGCGGCTGCGCTGCAGGCGATCCGTTCCACCGGCAAACTGGAAGAGGAAACCGAGGCGCTGTTAAAGAGCGCCCTGGAGAATTTTACCGCTGTGTTCAAGGACCGCCAGGTATAAAGGAGGTCTCACATGGCTGCAAATATGAAAGCCGTGAAGCTGCGGATCAAGAGCGTGCAGAATACCATGCAGATCACCCGGGCCATGGAGCTGGTTGCATCGTCCAAACTCCGCAAGGCCAAGGAACGGGCGGATAACTGCCGGCCCTATTTTGAGGAGCTGTACCGAACGCTGGATACCATAGCTTCCGGCAATACGGATTTTTCGTCTGTGTATGCCAGGGAGGCGGCGAGTGAGCGCTGGTGTTATGTGGTCGTTGCCGGTGACCGTGGACTGGCAGGCGGTTATAATGCCAATCTGTTCAAGCGGCTGGAGGCCGAGGCTCAGGGAAAAGATTATACAGTACTCCCTCTGGGAAAAAAATCGGTAGAGTATTTTAAACGGCGTGGAGTTCCCATTCTCACGGAGTCCTTTGCCGAGGTGGCGAAGGTGAAGGTCGGCGACTGCTTTGAGATGGCCCGTATGCTATGCAAAGAATTCCGGGAGGGAAATTTCGGACATATCAGTCTTTGCTATACACAGTTTCATAACATGCTGTCCCAGGCACCGGACTTTATTCCTGCCTTGCCGCTGATGGATCTGACCTGGGATGATCCCAAGGACAGAGGACCGGTCCGGGACCTGATCCTTTATGAGCCGGATTCTGCCGAGGTTTTTGATGCCATTGTGCCGGAGTATCTGGCCGGACTGATCTACGGGGCGGTCTGTGAGAGTGAGGTCAGTGAGCTTGCCGCCAGAAGGACGGCGATGGAGGCTGCGACCAACAACGCCGAGGAAATGATCGAGAAGCTCAATCTTCACTATAACCGGGCGAGACAGGCCAGTATCACCCAGGAGATCACGGAGATCGTGGCCGGAGCCGAGGGTGTATAAAACCGGCTTCACGCGAGTATACAGGAGATGTATTTTGTCTCAGAGGCGAAGCCGATGAGCTGCAAAATAGTCATCCGACAATAGATTGTCCGTATATGCTTGCGTATAAGAGGAGAAAACAACATGAGTGAGAAACATATAGGCGAAGTGGTGCAGGTCACCGGGCCAGTTCTGGATATCCGGTTCGGCCATGATGAGCTGCCTGCGCTGCTGAATGCCATTGAGATCGACAATCATGGCAAAAAGCTGACTGCCGAGGTCGCGCAGCAGATCGGTGACAATATGGTCCGCTGCATCGCCATGAATTCCACAGACGGACTGGTCCGTGGAACCAAAGCGGTGGATACTTGCGGGCCGATCACGGTACCGGTTGGCGAGGAATGCCTGGGTCGTGTGTTCAATCTGCTGGGAGACCCGGTGGATAATATGCCTGCACCCGAGACAAAGGAGCGCTGGACGATCCACCGTCCGGCTCCGGCCTATGAGGAGCAGACTCCCGCCACTGAGATCCTGGAGACCGGCATCAAGGTCGTAGACCTGATCTGCCCCTATGCCAAGGGCGGAAAGATCGGCCTCTTTGGCGGTGCCGGCGTGGGCAAAACGGTCCTGATCATGGAGCTGATCCACAATGTGGCTACCGCCCACGGCGGGATCTCCGTTTTCACCGGCGTCGGTGAGCGGACCCGTGAGGGAAATGATCTGTACAACGAGATGAAAGAGAGCGGAGTTATCGAAAAGACAGCTTTGGTCTATGGTCAGATGAACGAGCCGCCTGGCGCACGTATGCGTGTTGGCCTTTCCGGACTGACCATGGCAGAGTATTTCCGGGATGTAAAAAACCAGGATGTGCTTCTGTTCATCGATAATATTTTCCGTTTCACCCAGGCCGGTTCAGAGGTTTCCGCACTGTTGGGACGTATGCCTTCGGCAGTCGGTTACCAGCCGACCCTGGCTACGGAGATGGGTACCCTTCAGGAGCGCATCACGTCTACCCGCAAGGGCTCCATTACTTCCGTGCAGGCTGTTTACGTGCCTGCGGATGACCTGACAGACCCGGCACCGGCAACGACCTTTACGCACCTTGATGCGACAACAGTGCTTTCCCGTGAGATCGCCAGCCAGGGTATTTATCCTGCGGTGGATCCGCTTGATTCCACCAGCCGGATCCTTTCCCCGGAGATCCTGGGCAGAGAGCATTATGAGATCGCCCGCGAAGTTCAGAGAGTCCTCCAGAGGTACAAAGAACTGCAGGATATCATTGCCATCATGGGTATGGATGAGCTGTCTGAAGAGGACAAGCTGACGGTCGGGCGTGCCCGTAAGGTTCAGCGTTTCCTGTCCCAGAGCTTTTCCGTTGCGGAACAGTTCACCGGCATGGCCGGTCAGTATGTCCCGCTTAAGGAGACGCTGCGCGGCTTCAAGATGATCCTGAACGGGGAGTGTGATGAAGTGCCCGAGAGCTGCTTCCTCTTTGCCGGTACGATTGACGACGTATTTGAAAAGGCCAAAAAGTCATGAATACATTTAAACTTCAGATCGGCACACCGGACGGGCTCCTGTTCTCCGGCGATGTGGAGAGGGTCGTATGCCGCTCCATTACGGGGGATCTGGCGATCCTGGCCGGTCACGCCAATTTCTGCACGGCGCTTGGCATGGGAGAGGCCCACGTGGTGCTCCCGGACGGGACGCGCAGAAATGCGGCATGCATCGGCGGGATGCTCTCCGTGATGAATGGGGAATGCCATCTGCTGGCCACTACCTGGGAGTGGCAGGAGGATATTGACCGTGCCAGAGCAGAGGAAGCTAAAGCCCGTGCAGAGGCTAAGCTGAATGAAACCGGTGTATCCGAAAAAGAATACCAGATTTTCCGCGCCAAGCTCCAGAGGGCGCTGGTGCGCCTGGGCGTACACTGACAGGGTAGGGGATGTTCTGATCAGGACATCCCTCTTTTTTTTAGATCGAAGGAGTAAAGGATATGATTTCCGAAAAGATGAAGCCATATGTAAAAAACAATTCTGCGATCCGCATGATGTTTGAGGAAGGGAACCGCCTGCGTGCAATCTATGGTCCGGACAAGGTTTTTGATTTCAGCCTGGGCAATCCCAGCGTGCCTGCGCCGGATTGCGTGAAAGAAGCGATCCTTGAGCTCGTACAGGAAGAAAGTCCGCTTACGCTGCATGGGTATATGAGTAATGCGGGCTTTGAGGATGTGAGGCAGACCATTGCGGAGTCTCTGAACCGGCGGTTTGGCACGGCTTTTTCGGCACATAACCTGATCATGACGGTCGGCGCGGCCAGTGGCCTGAATATTACGCTCAAGGCAATCCTCAATCCGGGTGAAGAGGTCGTGGTTTTTGCTCCTTATTTCCTGGAATACGGAGCCTATGTCCGCAATTATGACGGCGTGCTGGTAGAAATCTCCCCGGATACGGAGACCTTCCAGCCGAATCTGGCTGAGTTTGAATCAAAGATCACAGCCAAAACACGTGCGGTGATCGTCAATACGCCCCACAATCCTACGGGTGTGGTTTATTCTGAGGAGACGATCCGCAGCCTGGCAGCGATCCTGAGAAAAAAGCAGGCGGAATTTGGCAGCGTAATTTACCTGATCTCAGACGAACCCTACAGAGAACTGGTCTTTGACGGCGCAAAGGTACCGTGGCTCACCGGTTTTTATGAGAACACCATAGTCGGCTATTCATACAGCAAATCGCTTTCCCTTCCCGGAGAGAGAATAGGCTATGTCGTTATTCCCGACGAAGCGGATGGCAGCAGTGAGCTGATCACGGCTGTGACCATTGCCAACCGGACCTGCGGCTGCGTGAATGCCCCCTCTCTCATGCAGAAGGTCATAGCCAAATGTGTGGACGCGGCCTGTGACGTGGAGACCTACGACAGAAATCGCCGTGCTCTTTATGAAGGCCTGACCGGTCTCGGCTACACATGCGTAAAGCCTCAGGGGGCTTTTTATCTCTTCTTGAAGTCGCCGGTACCGGATGAGAAAGCTTTCTGCGAGGAAGGAAAAAAATACAATATCCTGATGGTACCGGGTTCCTCCTTTGCCTGCCCTGGCTATGTGCGCCTGGCTTACTGCGTGTCCTATGAGACGATCATGGGTTCCCTCCCCGCCTTTGAGAAACTGGCCGCCCACTATGGCCTTAAATGACCCATATGGAAATTTTTTCTTGTATTCCTTCGAAAATGTGTTAAACTAGTCTGCGAATTTATAATATAAGTTTATGTAACTGTGCAGCAGGCACCTCGCATTTACTGCGAGGTGCCTGGGGTAAAAGTCGAACAGCTAAAGCCAGGCGCACTTTCATTGCGACGAAACACCGAA
>JAFWDX010000083.1 GCA_017515945.1 Blautia sp.
ATCAACCTGGAGGGCCTGACCCCATCAACCTGGAGGGCCTGACCCCATCAACCTGGAGGGCCTGACCCCATCAAACCTGACTCATTCAGAACTGCGTATACACATACTTAGGCGCCGAAGAAAGGCTCGCCAACATGAAATAAAGGTAAAGGATCATCATCATCAGATAAAACCCGGCCACGGTCAGGATAAACTCAAGCCGCGGGTGTTTCCCCCTGATAGAATCTGTAAATCTCTTCACTGACCATCACCCACCCTTTCTGGCCGAGATGCACTCTGTCTTCAAAAAAATACTTCGTATATTCATCTCCGGAAAAATCTGCCACAGCTGCATCATACTCCTGTGCGATTTTTCGGATTTTCTCGTAATAAGCCTGTCTGGCGCTCTGCGGGAAAGCGGTGAAGTCATAATAGTAGCCGTTTACCGGAAGGATCACCAGCATGGGCTCAACGCCCGTCTCGCTGCATACATCGAGGAAGCAACGCAGATCCGAAAACTCCGGGCCTGTCTGATAGCCTTTAAGCGCGTCGGCGTTCATCCCTTTTTTCAGAGGCAGATATGGCTCCAGTCTCGCGTATGCATCATCCTTGATAAAAAACTCATTGGTGTTGTTGGCTGCTCCATCCGCCTCCGCGAGCTCAAGCATGGACTTCCAGAAGGAATCCGGCAGATGGCCCTCCTCCTCCGAAACCGGTTTCTCCGTATAGAGGCCTTGCAGCGGACGGACACGGACCGTTTTCTGCCGCAGCACGATGGATTCTTCATCCCGCCAGGTCAGAAATCGTTCCCAGACCGCCTGAGAAAAACGGTCGACAGGGCCGGCCTGATCCATCAGCAGCACCGCCTCGTCAAGTTTAACTCTGTCCCTCGTCTGCGGATCAGGAGAAAGCAGTTCGGCGGTTCTTTCTGAGATATATTCTTTTGTCTTTCCGCTCAGCTTTTCATTTGTGAGCATATGCTGATACAGGAGCTGAGAAAAGCGGGAAGTATATGCCTGATCCACAACCCCGCTCTTGCGGAACCACTGGGGAGAAAGGATCAGGACCGCCTTGCGCACAGGCATGGCATCCTCTATGGCAGAGAGTGTCACGGAATGCCCGAGGCTCTGATAATATCCCACACCGATCAGCATCGGTGTAAAGTCCGTATCCGCAAAAAGCCTGCACGGATGAAAGATGGTTTCCGTGCCATGCTGCAGCTCTGAGGAGGCGAATACCGGGATCATATTGTCTGTCATGTTTGCGGTGAGCCCGGTATAGGACAGGGATTTCTCTTCGCTGTCCCACAGCGCATATCCGGCGGGATCATCCGCCGCATGCTCCCGGGTCACGATATGTACAATCAGCACTGTCATGGCAAACAGGATCAGTGCTGTCACAAAAGCTTTAAAGCGCCTCACTTTTCCGCACGCTCCATCGCCAGTGTCAGGATTTTGGCCGGTGTGTCGATATCCTTCCGTTCCACCTCGGACGGGGAGATCACGATCCCGCACTGATCCTCCAGCTCAACCAGAAATTCTGCAAATCCCAGAGAATCAAGCATACCGGACTCAAAAAGTTCCATCTGTGTGTCCTCTTTCACTGCGTCATCCTCACAGATCTGCGCAAGCAGCTCCAGAATTTTTTCTTCCATGGTTTCCTCCTGTATGAATTGCAACTGATAACTCTTCAGTCACAGGCAATTTTGTCTTCAATTTAAGGCAAAGTGTCCTGATACGTGGAATCAGAGATTTCCACGCAGTAAGACCCGCCAGTATATATGTTCCCGCGATATAGTGCTTTTTCCGACGGATACATACTCATACGTATATAATGATCCTGCATTCAGATCAGCTGACCTGAGAATATATAAAATCCGAAAAAAACCATCTGCATGGTCACAAACCAGGATACAAGCCGATAGCATTTTCGATTTTTGTTCTTTTTATAAAAAGAAGATTTCTTCTGATATACCTCGGTCACAGCGAGAAGCACGCCATGATAGAGTCCATAGAGAATGTATGCAGGCGTCAGACCATGCCACAGACCCATTATGCCCATGTTCACCATAAAGCCGACACAGGCCCTCGTCAGGCGGTCCCTGAACCATTTGCGCCTGGTGCTGTACATGACGAACCGTGTAAAGACAAAATCCCGGAACCAGTGAGACAGCGTGATATGCCATCTGTCCCAGAAATCCCGCATGTCAACGGCCAGAAAAGGTGCTCTGAAATTGCCCGGCAGTTCGATTCCCATCACATATGCCGTTCCCACCGCCATGCGGGAATATCCGGCAAAATCAAAAAACAGGTACAGACCATAGGCATAGGCATAGCCGATCCGATGATACCAGACCGCATCCGGCGTATCGAGAAAAGCCATCGCTTTAAAGAATACACCGGCCAGGATAAATTTATAAATCATTCCGCTCAGCAGCTGTACGAACCCGTCAGCTGTCAGCGACAATGCTTCCTCCCGCGTCCTGCGTTTTGTCAGATCCTCTTCGAACCGACGGCTTCTGTCGATCGGGCCGGAGCTGAAGGAAGGGAAAAACAGAAAAAAGGTCAGGATGTCTCTTACTCTGACGCGGGTGATCACACCGTCATACATCTCGATCAGGATCTGTACCACGCGAAAGGTCAGGTACGAAATGCCCGTAAAGGCAAACAGAGATGCATGCAGCAGGCCGGAGACCTTACAGCAGATCAGCGGAACCAGCGACAGGACCAGAACCACATGGTAGAGGCACTCCGCCCTGCCACGTTTCTTTCTTTCATACTGCCATAAAAGAATCAGTCCCAGATACCAGGCCAGTGAGACCAACAACCAGCAAGCCTGATCCGCTTTTCCGGCAAACACAAAAACGGCTGTCAGAACAGACGAAAGCAGGGCAAAACCACCTGCCGGCTTTTCCGCCGCGCCGCGGATAACGGAAATGATCAGGAGCAGAACAAGCAGCGAAAAAAAGAGAGTCCCCTGATAATAGTCAAATACAGTCATCATATATGTCTCACACCGTCTTTCCGGCAAGAGCTTTACGGTCTGCCTTGCCATTAGGTGTCATCGGTATCCTGTCCAGGATCACCAGTTTTTTAGGTATCATGTAATCCGGAATGAGTCCGGAGAGTGCAAGACGCAGCTCCTGCACGGTATTTTCATTATGTATTTCATCAGGTGCCAACACCAGGTAGCCCGTCAGCCCGGTTACTTTGCCCTGACGCCAGCCCGGCACGACGACGGCCTGTCTGACGTGCGGCAGGCGGCATAGATTCGCCTCTATGTCTTCCAGTTCCATCCTGTATCCGTGAAGCTTGATCTGCAGATCGAGACGTCCGCAGTAATAAAGCATACCGTCTTTGAGATATCCGCAGTCTCCGGTATGATACCCGCGCATCCCGGTCTCTGGATCCGCAAAGAAGGACTGTCCGGTGCGGACCGGATCCTCAAAATAACCTGTACTCACGGTATTGCCCAGCAGGATGATCTCGCCTTTTTCCCCATCGGGAAGCGATATGCCGGCTTCATCCGCGATCCTTATCCTGCTCCCGGGTTTGACCCTCCCGACAGGAAGCGGTTCGGATGCCTCGGCCATTTCAGGTGTGATCCGGACCTGTGTGAGTGCGACAGTGGACTCTGTCGGACCATATGTATTGACCACAGATGCCTTTGGAAAGCGTGCGAGCAGTCTTTTGGCGGTCTTGTTCGCCAAAGTCTCCCCACAAAACAGAAAACATTCCAGCTGTGGCAGTAAAGCCTGTGTAAAAGAAGGATCCGCCAGGCAGACGTCCGCAAAGGAGGGCGTCGAGACCCAGACCTGAGCTCCTGATTCCGAAAGGGCATGCATCAGTTCCCTGTATTCGCTCTGAATACTCTTTTCCAGACAATACAGCGTACCTCCCGCTGCCAGACAGGTATACAGATCCATCACGGACAGGTCAAATGAAAAGGGTGCCTGATTCAGAAAAACCGCACCATTTCCGGCCGCCTTATCCAGCGTCAACGACCAGTCAAGAAAATTGTTGAGACATGCTGCGGAAATCTGTACCCCCTTAGGCCGCCCTGTGCTGCCGGAGGTGAAGATAATATAAAAGGTCTCATCACCTGTTACCTCTGATCCACAGACAGACGATTCATCGCCTGGCTCCGCACACAGACGTTCAAGGCTTTCCTCATCCAGGATCCGCCTGCCGCAGCCGTCCAGGAGCGATCGCTGTCCGGATGAGATCCTGTCTGCCCTGACAGGCATAAAAACCGGACCTGCGGGCAGTGTCGCAAGAATGTCCTGCAGCCGTCCCTCAGGAATAGAGATATCCAGCGGGCAATAAGCATGACCCGCGCGGACACACGCAAGAAAGCATATCAGCATCCAGGGACTTTTATGACCAAATACTGCAAACGGGGCCTTGCTTTCTTTATATTCATTGATCAGAAACGAAGCCAGCGCACCGGATCTCTCCCAGAGCTGTCCATATGTCAGCTTCTCCGGACCGGTCTGCATGACGATCCGCTCCGGGTGTAAAGATGCTGTACTTTTTATGCCGGCCAAAATATCCATATGTGTTCCGTCCTTTAAATTGGTAAAGGCTGCTTTTCAGCAGCTGCATTTGTATTATAGATTCTTGGTAACTGTTCAGTCAGCACCTCGCATTTACTGCGAGGTGCGTGGAACAAAAGCTCAATAGCCAAGGCCAGGCGCACTTTCAATGCGACGAAAGGAGCCTGCGCCTGGCCTCGTAACTGTGAAGGAGCTTGTGACTGAACAG
>JAFWDX010000084.1 GCA_017515945.1 Blautia sp.
GTAACTGTTCAGTCAGCACCTCGCATTTACTGCGAGGTGCGTGGAACAAAAGCTCAATAGCCAAGGCCAGGCGCACTTTCAATGCGACGAAAGGAGCCTGCGCCTGGCCTCGTAACTGTGAAGGAGCTTGTGACTGAACAGTTACGATCCTTGGTAACTGTGAAGGAGCTTGTGACTGAACAGTTACCCTTGTTGATTATAATTGATGCATGAATAAAGAGCAAGGGTAACTGTCCGGTCAGCACCTCGCATTTACTGCGACACCGCAGGCGTGCCCTGGCAGGTGTGTGGAACAAAAGCTCAACATCCAAGGGCACACCGAAGGCGTTCCTTGGGAGGCGCACTTCCAATGCGACGAAAGGAGCTTGCGCCTGGCCTCGTAACTGTGAAGGGCTTGTGGCTGAACAGTTACGGGCAAGACATAATCAGGACGGATAGACCAGGCGGTCCTCTGTCAAATCCTCCAGCACCTCATCCCTGTATTTACGTGCATAATACTTCGCCATGTTCAGATCGATATCATGCCAGTTGCCGCAGTCTTTCGGCGACGCTCCGGGAACCTCTCCCTCGTAGGAGATAATGAAATCGATCATTCCCCGGATCACCGGCACGATCGCTGTCGCTGTAAGATCTCCTGCAAAGATCACATAAAAGCCGGTGCGGCAGCCCATCGGACCAAAATAGATCGTCCGCTCTTTCCACTGTTCATCATTTCTCAGATATGTAGCGCCCATATGCTCGATCGCATGTACGGCAGCAATATCCATGACCGGCTCAAAATTCGGTCTTGTAAAGCGCAGATCAAATGTGGTGATCGTTTCACTCCCAACATGATCCTGACGGGATACATAGATACCTGGCAAAAGTCTGAGGTGATCAACCGTAAAGCTTTTTATTTTTTCCATTTGTTTATCTCCCGGGTTATTTCGGCAGGAACCTGCAAACATAAAGCCACGAGGTGAACCCCGTGGCTTTTCATTATTCTCTTTCCTCCGGTTTTTCAAAACCGGATATGGCTGAAACCGCGGAAATGACCGCCACAAGAACCGCAATCAGAGCCATGACTCCAAATGCCACCGTTCCGATGATCGCTCCGATCTCCATCTCATTCTCCTTATTTATCTCTCCAGATGATCCTGCCTTTCGACAGATCATAGGGAGAAAGCTCAAGTGTGACTTTGTCTCCGGGAAGGATCCGGATAAAGTTCATGCGCAGCTTGCCGCTGATATGGGCAAGAACCACATGCTTGTTTTCAAGTTCCACTTTGAACATTGCATTGGGGAGCTTTTCAAGTACGACTCCCTCGACTTCGATTACATCTGATTTGGACATTTGTTCCTCCTGTATATTATGTGATTTAAGGAAGTTCCTTAAAAAGCCTCAGAATGAGTCAGTGTCAGGATCTCCGGATCTCCATCCGTGATAAGGACCGTATTTTCATAATGGGCCGACAGATCCCCATCCATGGTCACGACCGTCCAGTCGTCGTCAAGCCAGGCAACATCGCCGGTACCGAGATTGATCATAGGCTCGATCGCCAATGTCATACCAGGCATCAGCCTGATACCTCTCTTTTTCATCGGAAAGTTGGGAATCATCGGATCTTCATGCAGGCTGGTGCCGATCCCATGACCTGTCAGGTCCCTGACGATCCCGTATCCGTATTTTTTGGCATGAGCACCGATTGCTTTACAGATATCATTCAGGTGATTGCCCGCCCGGGCAAAACGGATCCCTTCAAAAAAACACTGTCTGGTCACTTCAACCAGTTTTTTCGCTTCCGGATCCACCTCTCCGACCATATAGGTACGGGCAGCGTCGGAATGATAGCCTTTATAGATCAGACCAGCGTCGATCTTGACCAGGTCGCCCTCTTCGATGATCCTGTCCGGAGAGGGGATCCCATGTACAACCTCATCATTCAGGCTGATACAGAAGGATGCCGGAAAACCTCCGTAATGAAGGAAATTAGGAACACAGCCCAGAGACCGGATCATATCTTCCCCGATCCTGTCGAGTTCCTTTGTGCTGATACCAGGCTTGATATACGGAACCAGTCCGTCATGAACCTGTTCCAGCAGATGGCCGGCTTTCCGCATCAGTTCAATCTCATGTTCACTCTTTACAGTAACAGACATGGCTGTGCCTTTCGTTTACTCGCCGAGGATCGCAGTGATCTGCCCGAATACTTCGTCCAGATCCTTTGTTCCGTCAACAGTCCTGAGCACACCCTTGCCCTGATAGTATTCGATAAGGGGCTGTGTCTGTGCATGATATACATCCAGCCGTTTCTGAACAGTCTCAGGCTTGTCATCATCCCGGAGAACAAGCGGTTCACCGCAGGTGTCACACACGCCCTCTTTTGCAGGAGGCGCAAACTGAACATGATATGTGGCGCCGCATTTAAGGCAGGCTCTTCTGCCTCCCATGCGCGTAACTATGGCGCTGTCCGGCACATCCACATCGATGGCATAATCGATATGGCTGCCCAGCTTATCCAGAGCCTGCGTAAGGCACTCAGCCTGCGGAATGGTACGGGGGAATCCGTCAAGCACATATCCATTTGCTGCGTCTGCCTGACCGATCCGGTCTACAACCAGGTCACATGTCAGTTCATCCGGAACAAGGAGTCCCTGATCCATATATGTTTTGGCCTTTTTTCCAAGCTCTGTACCCTGCTTGATGTTTGCACGGAAAATATCTCCGGTAGAGATATGGGGAATACTATATTTTTCAGCGATCTTTTTGGCCTGTGTGCCTTTTCCCGCGCCAGGCGCCCCGAGCATGATAATCCTCATCTTATCTCTCTCCTTTCCTCATAAAAGAGTATTCCTGATATGTAACTGTTCAGTCACAAGCTCCTTCACAGTTACGAGGCCAGGCGCAGGTTCCTTTCATCGCATCGAAAGTGTGCCAGGCCCTGGATGTTTGACTTCTTTCTCACGCACCTTACAGCAGATGCAGGTGCTGACTGAACAGTTA
>JAFWDX010000085.1 GCA_017515945.1 Blautia sp.
GTCTGTGAAAGACCTGCCCTGTTCTGAACAGGAGCCGCCGCCCGGGCCTCTCCCGCCGCGAATGACTCATCCTCCTCAGGCTCCCCGGGCGCCACGCTTCCATCGTCTGTCAGGTGCATATAATTTTCCACCTCGTCCCAGGGAACGATGAAACCGGCACCGTGGGCGCAGAAAACCGAGCCGGTGGGATTGTCCGGATCCCGTTCGGAATCATAACCGATGGCCGTCACCACCTCCTGGGCATCCCTGCAGGGCTCGTATCCCTTTAATGTGCAGGCCAGGCGCCCCTGGCCGCCCGTGTAAGACAGGACCTGGCGTGGATAGTCACGCATCCCGGCCACAGGCGCACTGCCCACGAGGATGGCTCTGTCCTCCTCCATCTGCGGCGGCGAAAAGCTGCCGCCCATTTTCTGGATATCCGTCATGGCCCGTCCCAGCTGCGTCCCGGGGAGCTCAAGTCTGAATTCATACACCGGCTCCAGCAGCACGCTTCTGGCTTTTTTCAGCCCATTGCGCACCGCGCGATAGGTAGCCTGGCGGAAATCTCCGCCCTCTGTATGTTTAATATGCGCGCGCCCGTTGATCAGCGTGATCTGCATATCCGTGATGGAGGAACCCGTCAGCACGCCGGGATGCTCCCGCTCCATCAGGTGCGTCAGGATCAACCGCTGCCAGTTGCGGTCCAGTACATCCTCGCTGCAGGCCGTAAAAAAGGTCAGGCCGCTCCCCGGTTCACCGGGCTCCAGCAGCAGGTGTACCTCCGCGTAATGGCGCAGCGGTTCAAAATGTCCGACCCCGATCACGGGGGCGGCGATAGTCTCTTTATACACGATATTGCCCGGGCCGAAATCCACCGCCACATGAAAGCGTTCCCAGATCAGGCTGCGCAGAACCTCTGTCTGCACCTCGCCCATGAGCATGGCGTGTATCTCTCCCAGTCTCTCATCCCACACGATATGCAGCAGCGGATCCTCCTCCTGGAGTTCCTTTAAGTTCCGGAGCATCCGGTGCACATCGCACTCCGCCGGCAGCAGGATCTGATAATTAAGAACGGGCTCAAGCGCCGGCAATGGGGCGTCCGGTTCAAAGCCGAGCCCCTCTCCAGGCCGGGTATGCGTAAGTCCGGTGACCGCAGCCACCTCACCCGGCTCCAGGCGTGAAGCCGGTTCGAATTTCGCTCCGGAATAAAGCCGCAGCTGATCCGCCTTCTCCTCCCATGCCTCCTCGCCGTCCATACCGCTCAACATTTCCTTCACGCCAAGCGTGCCGCCTGTGATCTTCATCCAGGTCAGCCGGTTGCCCTGCTGATCCCGCGAGACCTTAAAGACACGTGCGCCAAAGGTCTGCGGGTACGAACGCTGCCTGGTAAAGCGGTCCAGGCAGTCCAGGAACTCCCGGACGCCTGTCATATGCAGGGCGGATCCGAAAAAGCAGGGAAAAACCTCCCGCTCCCGGATCAGACGGACGATATCCTCATCGGCTACCTCTCCCGTCTCCAGGTATGATTCCAGCAGCGTTTCATCACAGACCGCCACAGATTCACGAAAGGCCTCAGCCGCGTCATCGGCAGCGCCGGCACAGGCGCCGGTAAAATCCGTACAGTTCCCGGAAAGCCGGTTTTTCAGCTCTGTCAGCAAAGCCACCGGGTCGGTGCCAGGCTGGTCCATCTTGTTGATAAACAGAAAAACAGGTATGTGATACCTCTCCAGCAGCTTCCACAAGGTCAGCGTGTGGCTCTGGACGCCGTCCGCGCCGCTGATCACCAGGATCGCCGCGTCCAGCACACCGAGCGTCCGCTCCATTTCCGCAGAAAAATCCACGTGACCCGGAGTATCCAACAGCGTAAAGCGGCTGCCTCCCAGATCCAGGATCGCCTGTTTGGAGAAGATCGTGATCCCCCGTTCCTTTTCAAGGGCAAAGGTGTCAAGGAATGCGTCTCCGTGATCCACTCTGCCCAGCTTGCGGATCCGGCCGCTCAGGTAAAGCAGACCCTCGGAAAGGGTCGTCTTTCCCGCGTCAACGTGGGCCAGGATACCTACCACCAGCCGCTTTGTCGTGTCCTGCCCGCTCATCTGTTCACTCCTTTTCCTGCTCTCATACATATCCCTTTATTGTGTTGGAATGAATTCATTCCGAAGCCGGTCTGTAACCGGCATCGAACGGCATCCGGTCAGGGACGTCTGTCCTCAAGGCGTTTCTGTCCCGCCCTGGAGTCCTCCAGCAGTACCTGCCGCAGCTGCGCCCTGCGCCGGGCCGGCCTGCGGATCGCGCGGATCAGGAGTGCGATCAGCTCAAGCAGCAGGATCACACCTGTCACGATGACCGCGATCAGTTTCGGCTCGGCCGCGATGGCAGCCAGTATGGTCGAATAATTGTGCCCCGCTGCAGGTCCGAACCGGCTGGTGACCACCACCACAGAGTCCAGGGTCAGTTTCGCTGTGATGAAGCGGGCGATCCGGCTGCTGGCCAGCAGGCTCAGACCGATCATCACAAATTCTACGATCCGCAGGAAAATGACGCCCGCATGGCTTTTCTTAAGCCGGGCCTTTGCTTTTTTCTTTTCGCGGTGCATTCTCTCCCACCGCTCGTCAAAGTCATCTCTCTCCCTGTACGAAGTATCTGCCGTCCGCTGGTATTCCTTCGCCATGATTTGCAACCTCCATTGTCCTTCATTCAGATATGGTTTGTTCAGCTGTACCTCTTTATACTGGTGGGCCTTCTCAATCATATTTAGTAACTGTGAAGGAGCTTGTGACTGAGAACAGTTACGATCACGCGAGTATAGTCGTGATACATGTTTAACCAGCCATTTACAAGCTGATTCATACAGTATATCACATATCTTTTCCAAGGTGTATACTTGTGGTTCCTTTATTAAAAAACATGAGGAATTCTGTCCCTCTGATCGTAACTGTTCAGTCACAAGCTCCTTCACAGTTA
>JAFWDX010000086.1 GCA_017515945.1 Blautia sp.
ATGTAGAGACCAAATATGACTACAAGACCGCAACGCTCAACGTGGTTTATGAGAAACCCTACTCCAACGGCATCCGTGCGACAGTCAAATGCTATGGCGCGGACGATGTCCAGGAGGGTGTGGCGATCATGCATCATGAGAACGTCGGCGTATCCATCACCGGCAACTCCACCAACCCGACCCGCTTCCAGCATCCGGTTGCAGGCACCTACAAGAAAGAATGCATCGAGCAGGGCAAGAAGTACTTCTCAGTCGCATCCGGCGGCGGCACAGGCCGTACCCTTCATCCGGACAACATGGCGGCAGGCCCGGCTTCCTATGGTATGACTGATACTATGGGCCGTATGCATTCTGACGCTCAGTTTGCCGGTTCTTCCTCCGTTCCCGCCCATGTAGAGATGATGGGCCTGATCGGCATGGGCAACAACCCGATGGTCGGCGCGACTGTTGCAGTGGCTGTGTCCGTAGAAGAGGCTGCCAAGGCTGGCAAGTTTTAAGTAATATCCCCGAGGGTTGATTCAGGGTTGTGGGTTCCCACAACCCTGAATTGTAGCCCTTTTTAATTCTTCAAAAATTTTTTAAAAAAATGCTTGCATTTCTCCGGAAGGTATGATATCTTATAGAAGTCGAGTGACAAGGCCAGTTGGTCAAGGGGTCAAGACGCCGCCCTCTCACGGCGGAAACACGAGTTCGATTCTCGTACTGGCTGTTAATAAGCAATCAGGGGTAATCACCCTGGTTGCTTTTTTCATGCTTAAAGACAGGAGGTTGATCACGGATGGCAAAAAAGGAATCCTATGATGCTGCCAGTATTTCCGTGCTGGAAGGCCTGGAAGCAGTGCGCAAGCGCCCAGGCATGTATATCGGAAGCGTTTCGCGCAAAGGGCTTAACCATCTGATCTATGAGATCGTTGATAATGCGGTGGATGAGCATCTGGCAGGCTTCTGTTCCCATATCCGGGTCGTACTGGAGGCAGACGGTTCCTGTACGGTATCCGATGACGGGAGGGGGATCCCCGTCGACATGCATGAGAAGGGAGTCCCCGCCGAACGGCTTGTCTTTACGACACTTCATGCCGGCGGCAAATTTGATAATGATGCCTATAAAACCAGCGGCGGCCTGCATGGCGTTGGATCCTCTGTAGTCAACGCACTGTCGGTATATCTGGATGTACGGATCAGCCGAGGAGGATATGTTCATCATGACCGGTATGAGAGGGGAGTCCCTGTCCTTGAACTGGAAAACGGCCTGCTGCCCCGGATCGGCAAAGCTGCCGGAACGGGAACATGCATAAACTTCCTCCCGGATCCCGAGATTTTTGAAAAGACGGGCTTTTCCGCACCTGAGGTCAAAAGCCGTCTGCATGAAACCGCCTATCTCAATCCCCAGCTGACGATCTGCTTTGTGGATCATGTGCAGGGACATTCTGAGGAGATCATTTACCATGAGCCGGAGGGTATCGTGGGTTTTGTCAGGGATCTGGATCAGAATACCGAAGTGCTGCATGAGCCCATCCTCCTGAAAGGGAGCACGGAAGGGATCGAGGTGGAAGCCGCCTTCCAGTACGCAAATGAATTCCGTGAAAATGTGCTTGGTTTCTGTAATAATATCTATAATTCCGAAGGCGGTACACATCTGACCGGTTTCAAAACAACCTTTACCGCGGTCATGAACACATATGCCCGTGAGATCGGCATCCTGAAGGACAAGGACACGAACTTTACCGGCGCGGATATCCGCAACGGGATCACTGCAGTCGTCTCGATCAAGCATCCGGATCCCCGTTTTGAAGGACAGACAAAGACCCGCCTGGACAATCAGGACGCGGCCAGGGCTGTCAGCAAAGTGGTCGGGGAACAGCTGGTGCTGTATTTTGACCGCAACCTGGAAACGCTAAAGACGGTTCTTTCCTGTGCGGAAAAGGCGGCGAAGATCCGCAAAAGCCAGGAAAAGGCAAAAACGAATCTTCTGACAAAGCAGAAGTATTCCTTTGATTCCAACGGAAAGCTGGCCAACTGCGAAAAGAAGGACCCCTCACAGTGTGAGATCTTTATCGTGGAGGGAGACTCGGCAGGCGGATCCGCCAAAACGGCCCGCGACCGCAGTTATCAGGCGATCCTGCCGATACGGGGCAAGATCCTGAACGTAGAAAAAGCAACCATCGACAAGGTTCTGGCCAATGCGGAGATCAAAACCATGATCAATGCCTTTGGATGCGGTTTTTCCGAAGGGTACGGGAACGACTTTGATATTTCAAAACTGCGTTATGACAAGATCGTGATCATGGCAGATGCGGATGTGGACGGCGCGCATATTTCCACGCTGCTGCTGACGCTGTTTTACAGATTCATGCCTGAGTTGATCTATGAAGGCCATGTGTATATCGCCATGCCTCCTCTTTACAAAGCCATGCCGAAAAAAGGGCCGGAGGAGTATCTGTATGACGACAAGGCTCTTGAAAAATACAGGAAGCATCACAAGAGCGGCAGTTTCACCCTGCAACGGTTCAAAGGCCTGGGCGAGATGGATGCGCAGCAGCTCTGGGAAACAACACTCAATCCGGAAACACGCAGGATGAAGCGGGTGGAAATCGAGGATGCCCGCATGGCCTCGAGTGTGACGGAGACCTTGATGGGAAGCGACGTGCCTCCGAGAAAAGCCTTCATATATGAGCATGCTGCCGATGCGCAGCTGGACATATAACTCTCTCGTAACTGTTCAGACACAAGCTCCTTCACAGTTACGAGGCCAGGCGCAGGCTCCTTTCGTCGCATTGAAAGTGCGCCAGGCCTTGGCTATTGAGCGTTTGTTTCACGCACCTGCCAAGGCACGCCTGCGGTGTCGCAGTAAATGCGAGGTGCTGACTGGACGGTTACAATCTGTCATTTTATTTATGGCGATGAACAGGAGTACGAATGGAAACAAAACAGGAAAATATCATCCGCACGGAGTATGCGGAAGAAATGCAGAAATCCTATATCGATTACGCCATGAGCGTGATCATTTCCCGGGCTCTTCCGGATGTACGTGACGGGCTCAAGCCTGTGCAGCGCAGGACGCTGTATGACATGTATGAGCTTGGGATCCGGTATGACCGCCCCTACAGGAAATGCGCGCGTATCGTGGGAGATACGATGGGTAAATATCACCCACATGGCGACAGTTCCATACATGAAGCCCTCGTGGTTATGGCACAGGACTTCAAAAAAGGGCGTACACTGGTGGACGGGCACGGAAATTTCGGATCCATCGAAGGCGACGGAGCTGCTGCGATGCGTTACACAGAGGCCAGACTGGAAAAGCTGACCTGGGATGTTTTTCTTGGAGATCTTGACAAGGATGTGGTGGATTTCGTCCCCAACTTTGACGAGACTGAAAAAGAACCTTCTGTCCTGCCGGTGAGGATTCCCAACCTGCTGGTCAATGGGGCGGACGGCATTGCCGTCGGTATGGCCACAAGCATTCCTCCCCATAATCTGGGAGAAGTGGTGGACGCGGTCAAGGCTTATATGAAAGATAACGGGATAAGCGTCCGTGGTCTGATGCGATATCTGAAGGGACCGGACTTCCCGACCGGCGGGATCGTGGTCAACAAGGATGAGCTCCTGGATATATACGAAAGCGGTACGGGAAAGATCCGGATCAGAGGAAAAGTGGAGGTCGAAAAAGGAAAAGGCGGCCGCCAGCTCCTGGTGATCACGCAGATTCCCTATACCATGCTAGGCGCAAATATCGGCAAGTTCCTGAATGATGTTGCCGCGCTTGTCGAGACAAGAAAGACAACGGATATTGTCGACATTTCCAATCAGTCTTCAAAGGAAGGGATACGCATCGTTCTGGAAGTGAAAAAAGATGCGGATATCGAAGCATTGACGAACCTCCTTTATAAAAAGACCAGACTCGAAGATACCTTCGGAGTGAATATGCTCGCTGTCGCGGATGGCAGACCTGAGACCCTTAACCTCAGACAGATCATCGAACACCATGTTGATTTCCTGTTTGAAATCACTACACGAAAGTATCAGACCCTGCTCGGGCGTGAACAGGAAAAACGGGAGATCCAGGAGGGACTGATCGCTGCCTGTGATGTCATAGATCTGATCATCGAGATCCTCAGAGGGTCAAAGAGCAGAGAACAGGCGAAAGAATGCCTGGTAAACGGCGTGACCGAAGGGATCCGGTTCAAGACAAAAACCAGTGAGAGAGCTGCTTCAAAACTCCGGTTTACAGAAAAACAGGCTGTCGCCATACTGGAAATGCGTCTGTACAGGCTGATCGGACTGGAGATCGACGCGCTGATGGCAGAGCACAGACAGACCCTTGAAAATATCGCCCGTTATGAGCAGATCCTGAACAATTATGATACCATGGCTCAGGCCCTGACCACAGAACTGGACGCGATAAAAAAAGAATACAGTACACCGCGAAAGACGGCCATAGAGAATGCCACGGAGATCGTCCTGGAGGAAAAACAGGAAGAGGAAATGCTGGTCTGGTTCCTCATGGACCGTTTCGGTTATATGAAAATCGTGGATCAGGCTGCGTTCGAGCGCAATCAGGAGGCAGCCCTTGAAGAATACCGCGTTGTTTTTTCCTGCATGAATTCGGACCGGATCGGGCTGTTTACAGATACGGGCAAAATGCATGTCATCCGTGTAAAGGATATACCCATGGTCCGCTTCAGGGATAAAGGCGTTCCGGCAGACAATGTAAGCAATTATGAAAGCGCATCGGAAAAGATTCTGCTGGTGGCACCGATGGAACAGCTCCTTACTCAGACACTTCTTTTTGTCACGCGGCAGGGGATGTGCAAGCAGGTGGCCGGAGCTGAGTTCGAAACGACCTCCCGCAGGACGATCGCTTCCACAAAGCTGGCGGAAGATGACAGACTGATTTTTGTCGGCTCTGTGGACGAAATGGAGCAGCTGGTACTGCAGACGGAAAGCGGTGTTTTCATCCGTTTCCTCCTGAAAGAGGTCTCATCCATGAAAAAAACCGCGGTCGGCGTAAGAGGCATAAAGCTTTCAAAAGGAGATCTTGTGGATCAGGCTTATCTGCTGGCTGCCCACTCAGATTACGTTGTGACGGTGGGAGAAAAGCCGCTTTCATTGATGAAGATCCGCTTATCAGGACGGGATGGCAAAGGGACAAAACCCAGGCTGTAACAGGAGAACAAAAACCCCTTAAAATATGAAATAATATTGCGAAAATGGGTTGCTTTTCTGACTATCCGGTGATATGATATAGCCATAATTAAATGCAGCAGACAACAATACAGGAGTGGACAAACGTCCACTCCTCTTTATATGAGTGGGATTCATATTTTTTTAAAAAGATGTAACTGTGAAGGAGCCTGCTACGGCAACTGAGCCCGACGCAGCATATGTAGTCAGGATGGTGCTTTAAGTTTAAGATGATTGAGATGGCCCGCCAGTGACTGAACAGTTACGAAAAGGTGAGAAAGGAAGGTGCGCGGATTGAAAAAAAAGGAAGAGATCGAGCGTCAGGCCGAAGTTCTTCTGAGACCCATCGTGGAGGAGTACGGGTTCGAACTGGTGGATGTGGAGTATGTCCGTGAGGGAGGCACATGGTATCTGCGTGGGTATATTGACAAACCGGGAGGGATTACCGTAAATGACTGTGAGCAGGTAAGCCGTGTATTTTCGGATCGGCTGGATGAAAAAGATTTCATCGAGGACAGTTATGTGATGGAGATCAGTTCTCCCGGACTGGACCGTCCGCTGAAAAAACCTGTTGATTTTGAACGCGGCATGGGCAAGGATGTAGAGGTCCGGACCTATCGCCCGGTCGATGGGCA
>JAFWDX010000087.1 GCA_017515945.1 Blautia sp.
AGGCTGTACTCCCTGTTCATCTTATTACAGATCTCCACAAACTTATCCAGCGGAACACCGTTCATGGCCTTGTTGCCCCGGATACTGACAGAGACTGTCCTGTCCTCAACCTCCTTATCGCCGATGACGACAATATAAGGATCCTTGTATTTGCGGAAGACCTTGATCTTTTCCTTCATGTTTTTGTCTTCATAGTCTGCTTCCACACGAATACCGTTATCCATGAGGATATCCGCCACCTCGCGGGCATACGCATTGTGGTCGGGCCGGATCGGCACGATCGCCACCTGCATCGGAGACATCCAGAAGGGGAAGGAAGCCTTGTAGTTTTCGATCAGGATACCGATAAAGCGCTCGAAGGAACCCAGAATCGCCCTGTGGATCATAACCGGGCGCTGAATGCTTCCGTCCTGAGCCTGATATTTCATATCAAAATTCAGCGGAAGCTGGAAATCAAGCTGGATCGTGCCCATCTGCCATTCACGGCCGATGCAGTCCCTCATCTTAAGATCGATCTTGGGGCCGTAGAAGGCGCCGTCGCCTTCGTTGATCTCATAATTTCCCTCGCCGTAATGCTTGTCAAGGATCGCCTTGAGGGACGCTTCCGCCTGATTCCAGAGTTCAATATCACCCATGAAATCATCCGGCCTGGTGGAGAGCTCCGCTTCGTAAGTCAGGCCGAAGGTCCCGTAGATCTTACCGGCCAGTTCCATGATGGCATCGATCTCCTCCTCGATCTGGCTGTCCATCAGGAAGGTATGTGCATCATCCTGGCGGAACATCTGTACACGGAAGAGGCCGTTGAGCTCACCGGATTTCTCTTTCCTGTGGATCACATCCGTCTCGGAAAAGCGCAGGGGAAGCTCTTTATAGCTGCGAAGCCTGCTCTGATACACCTTGATGGCATTCGGGCAGTTCATCGGTTTGCAGGCGTATTCAACCTCTTCACCCTCAGCAGGATTGATCAGGAACATGTTGTTTACATAATGTCCCCAATGTCCGCTGGTCTCCCAAAGTTGACGGGAGTTGATAATGGGTGCGGAGATCTCCTGATAACCGTAACGTACATGGAGCTTCCGCCAGAAGGCCAGGATGGCATTAAACATATTCCAGCCTCTGGGCAGGAAATACGGCATGCCCGGAGCAGTCTCGTCCATCATGAAGATCTCCTGCTCCTTGCCAAGCTTTTTGTGGTCTCTCTCCATGGCCTCGCGGATCATTGCGAGATGCTCCTTAAGTCCCTGCTTGTCTGTAAAGGCGTAGACATAAATACGCTGAAGCTGATCCCTGTGTTCATCCCCTCTCCAGTAGGAACCGGAAACGGATTTAATCTCGAAGGCAGCTCCCATCAGCTCCTGGGAATTATCCACATGAGGCCCGCGGCACAGATCCACAAAGTCTTCACCGGTATAATAGATCGTGATCGTCTCATCTGCCGGAAGCTCCTCGATCAGTTCAACTTTAAACTTCTGATCCTTGAACAGCTCCAGTGCTTCATCCCTGGAAACCTCCTTGCGGGTCCAGGCTTCGCGGCGCTTGAGGATTTCACGCATCTTGTCCTCGATGGTCTTGAAGTCCGCATTGGTAAGATTACGCGGAAGAAGGAAATCATAATAAAAACCATCCGCGATCTGCGGACCGATGGCATACTGTACATTCTCACGACCGAAGATCTCTACGACCGCCTTTGCGAGGATATGGGCCAGAGAATGACGATAAACGCTCTGATAAAACTCCTGATACTGTTCTTTGTCCATTTTATGTCTTCCTTTCAAAAATATTCTTGTAACTGTACAGTCACATAGTCTTTCGTTTAAGATAACCCTTGTTTCAAAAACACGAATATAAAAACCCGTAACGCAAAAAAACCTTACACTACATAATGTAATGTAAGGGACGTTATGAAACGCGGTTCCACCCTTATTGCCTGCGCGAATAATATATATGCACTGTCCCCTTTATGGGGATAACCGCACAGGCCTCTCAATCTGACGATAACGGAGTCACCGTACCTGTTCACAGGTCTCTCGGAGGTGGTCTTCCATCAGTTCGCGATCAGGATGCTTTCAGCACAGCCGGACAGCCGGCATCCCTCTCTGGCATCGTTCCCTGATGTACTCTTCTCTTCAACGATGTACTGGTATTATAATGCGGGTTTTCAGAATTGTAAAGCATGAATTCTATTCAAAGGCCAAAAATACTGCCGCCGAACAGTTCCAGACAGATATCATCCAGCTCCGCCACATCTGCCCTGGCACCGTCCCGGATATAATTACTCGCAATACTCATGAAGCCTCCCGCAATAAAATCGGACGCATATCCGCGCCTGCGGGGATCCATACCGGACAGAAAGCATTCACAGCCGTCGAGTGTCTCCCGCAGGCTGTCTCCAAGCATATAAATAATGTTGTTCTGCACCAGGAGACGGATAAAATCGCTCTGGTCCACGATATACTGACTATACTGGTGGCAGAGCTGCCGCATACAGGAAGGGTGCTCATCCTCCGGTACAGGTTCATAGCAGTGATGGCTGCGCAGAATAAAGGAAACCACATTGTCCCTGGACTCAAAAAGGCTGTAAAAGGTCTGCCTGGAAACCCCCGCTTCCTTGCACAGTTCACTTACACTGATCTCGTTATACGGCTTGACCCGCATCAGCCGAAGCATCGCCCCGGAAATACAGGCCTGCGATGAACAGGCCGTCTTATTGGTACCGCAATACATATACGGCCCTCCTTTTTTCTTTTATATTGCTCACTTAAGCATAGTTTAAAAAAATACTTGACACTTGTCAAGAAGCATGATATTTTATTTTTATCCTTGACAAGTGTCAAGCTCTTGTCAGGTTATTTTTTTAGGCTAACACTGGCACTCACCTTGTTTGAGTGCTAGCAGTCAAATGGAGGAATGAGTATGGCAGTATTACCTATTTATAACACATTACTGGTTCCTGACGCCAATGTTTTTATCAAAACCGACTATTACCGCGCCATGACCGGCAAAAATCCCGTCCTCGAAGAGCGCGTTATTCTCGTCGTTACCC
>JAFWDX010000088.1 GCA_017515945.1 Blautia sp.
AGCCCACGCCGAAAACCATTTCACGGATAAAGGAAAGCGCTGAGGATTCCACGGCTTTGCCCAGTGACTGAAGGTAGATGAAAGTACCTTTGTTGAATGTAGCCAGCGGCATCAGGCACAGATAAGTACGAAATGCCTTGATGGCAAACTGTGTGTAATATTCACTTTCGTTGGCGGCACCGAAGATCCCGATCATCTGTGTCGGGAAGAATTCCACGATCACCAGCGCGATCAGGCCGGTCAGAAATTCTGCTTTGAGCAGCAGTCTGAAGAGAGCCAGCACACGGTCTTTTCTGCCAGCACCGACATTGAAGCCGACGACGGGAATGCAGCCTGCGGCCATGCCGACGCTGATCGAGATCACGATCTGGAAAAACTTCATGACAATGCCGACGACGGCCATCGGAATCTGCGCATACTGAGCCTGAGAGAATATTTCATCCAGCGCTCCGTATTTTACGATCATGTTGTTGACGGCTGCCATTGATGCAACCAGCGAGATCTGTGACAGGAAGCTGGTGAAGCCCAGAGGCAGAAAACGCCGCATGAGACCGGCGGAAAGACCGAAGCTGCTGCGGGTGAGACGGATGGCTTTCATGTGATTCAGATACCATACGGCCAGCGCGGCTGTGAGAATCTGACCGCCGACAGTAGCTATTGCGGCACCCATCATTCCCCATTTCAGCCCATAAATGCAGATCGGGTCAAAGATCATGTTAAAAACAGCGCCGGCGACGGTGGAGATCATCGCAAACCGGGGACTCCCATCTGAACGGATCAGCGGATTCATGGCCTGCCCGAACATATAAAAGGGGATGCCATAGGAGATCCAGGTGAAATATTCCTTCGCCAGAGCAAAGGTTTCATCATTCACACGCCCGCCGAACATGGTCAGGATCGGTTCCTGGAAAATGAGATAAACGACGGCCAGAATGACACTGACAATGAGGACCAGGACGATACTGGTCCCGACACTCTTATGGGCATCTTCCTTACGGTTTGCTCCCAGGGCAATGCTCACAAAAGCGCAGGCACCGTCACCGATCATAACTGCGAAAGCGAGAGCTACAACCGTCAATGGAAAGACGATATTGTTGGCTGCGTTGCCGTAGGATCCCAGGTAGGTGGCGTTGGCAATAAAAATCTGATCGACGATATTGTAAAGCGCGGCCACCAGCAGGGAAATGATACAGGGAACCGCATACATGCGCATGAGTCTGCCAACGCGTTCCTTTTCGAGATATGCATTTGATTTTTGTTCCATTGTCTCCTCCTTCAGTCGTCCGGAAAGACGGCCTGATTGATTTTTTACCTTTATTTGATCGCGCGTAACTGTTCAGTCAGCACCTCGCATTTACTGCGAGGTGCGTGGAACAAAAGCTCAACAGCCAGGGACAGGCGCACTTCCAATGCGACGAAGGAGCCTGCGCCTTCCAAGAGACGCCTTCGGTGTGGCCTCGTAACTGTGAAGGAGCTTGTGACTGAACAGTTACGATCGCGCGAGTATATGTTTGAGAATTCCGAACAAAAAAACAAGGCTGCAGGGAAATCTCTGCGGCCTTGTTCTGAATCGTTCATCTCAAGGGGCGGTGCCTTACCAAGCACCGTTCGCGTATCCCGGCTGATGCCGGAAACGTGGACTGTTCATTTGTCGTGGTGATTATAATCGAAACCTGCGACAAATGTCAATGCCAATTTCGGGTGGATTCTTGCGGATTTTGCATCTGAGCCGGGAAAGGGAGACAGAGAACCGTCTCCTGTCTCCCTTTCGGCTCAACTTCCTGAAAGATAAATGATTGACATATTCACCAAATATGGGTATATTTAATATATTATTTTGGGATACAATTGACAAAATGACAGCGCATAGTGTATGGATGCTTCTGTACTTGAAGAAAGGATGTAATGCCTATGAAAAAGAAAAGAACCTGGCTGTTCCTGATCGCCATATTTATTTTTCTCTTTGCACTTCCTGTGAAGGCTGGCGCGGCAGTGAAGCTGAATAAGACCTCGCTGACACTGAATGTCAAAAAGACTGCGACATTGAAGGTCACAGGGACGACGCAGAAAGCGTCCTGGTCATCGAGCAATAAGAAGATCGCCACGGTATCGCAGAAGGGCGTCGTTAAAGGTGTAAAGAAGGGCAGCTGTGTGATCACGGCTAAAGTCGGCAGTAAAAAATATACCTGCAAGGTAAAGGTCAGACAACCTGTGACGGCGGTTCGTGTATACACGACATCGTTCACGATTCCGACGGGAGCTTCCCTTGAGCTGAAGGCGGAGATCACACCGGCCACGGCCAGTATTCGCACAGTGACCTGGAAAAGCAGCAATACTAAAGTGGCGACCGTCAGCACCACAGGGCTGGTCAGGGGAATATCAGCCGGGACAGCCACCATCACGGCAACGGCGAGGGATGGCAGCAAAAAGGCAGGAAGCTTTAAGGTAACCGTGGTGAACAGTGGCAGCACAGCCAATATTACGACAGAGCAGCTGAAAGATCTTCTCTCCGACGTGGAAGAAACCTTCTATATAAATGTGGTTGATGGAGGGGGAGCCCGTAGAGGTTTTAGCAGAGGCAGAAGAGGAATGTCAGGAGTAACATGGAGCAGCTCTGCTCCTTCAGTACTGAAGGTGGAGACAACCGGAAACATTACACCTGTCAGTGGAGGAAAAGCGACAGTGTCAGTCTCATCCATATCCGACCCTTCCGTGAAGGCCTCAAAGACGGTTTCCGTCGTGGATATGAAGAATAATTATAAGTATGTGGCTGTGACAAAGGATAATTTTGATGAATTATTCGGAATCGGCAGTGGTACGGTGATCACTGATTCTTATACGGATTTCTGGGGAAATACGACAACGAATAAGCGTAAAGCCTACAGCTTTATTGACAGGCAGATCGCGAAAGGCTGGGTGCTTTACGGGTCAAAGGATTTCGGCATAGAGCTGCAAATGGAATTGACTTTCAATGGAGATAAGGAGCATATAGAGAAATACTTCCGGACACTGACAGGTGTTATGGATTTTGTCAGTGGGATAAGCGCACCTGTGGATTCTGTTTTGAAAAATGTAAGCGTCTCCAGAGTAAAGGGAGAACTGATCTATATTAAAAAGGCGGCTGTAACATCCGATATTGTTCCGGATGTCAGGATTAATAACAGAGAAGATCTGCATTTATATTATACGATAGACGGCATGAACTCAGTTGCTTTGCTGAAGTAGAATTGTAATGGAGGAGACAGAGAACCGTCCCCTGTCTCCCTTTGAAAATGAGGGAAGGAGAGAGAATTATGAAGAAAATTTTACAGATCATGACAGAGTGCTTTCTGACCGTCTGCCTGATCATATTTCTGAGCGGTGGCTGCTTCACAGCCAATGTATCCGCCGCACCAGATCCACACAATCTGTCCGAATTTGTGTACAGGACAGTCAATACGGCCGGGCGTGGCTGCCTGGTGTTTCAATCCGGCCCCGGCGGCTCTGTGATCGACGGCCATCAGTTCTGGGACGGCGACCAGATATTCGTCAATCTGAACTGGCGGGAGCAGGGCTATGCCATGGCCTATGAAGACGGCGTGTTCGGCTATGTGGACGCCAGCTACATCAACTGGAATTCAGGCACGGCGCCGGCAACAAAGTATGATCCTCATACGCTGTCCGATTTCGGGTACAGAACGGTGACGACGGGCGGGAGAGGCTGCCTTGTGTTCCAGACTGAACCGGCCGGGTCTGTGATCAGCGGCTATCAGTATTGGGACGGCGACCAGATATATGTCAACCTGTACTGGAGGGAAAAAGGCTATACGCTGGCATACTCAGACGGCGTTTATGGTTATGTGGACGCCAGTTACATTAACTGGGGCAGCGCCCCTTCGGCAGGTTCATCAACTGGAGGCGTCTATGACTTTGCGAATTACGGTTACAGGACAGTAAATACAGCAGGCCGCGGCTGCCTTGTATTCCAGAACGCCCCCGCAGGCTCCGTGATCAGCGGACACGAGTTCTGGGACGGCGACAGCATCTATGTCAATCTGATCTGGCGGGACCGTGGCTACGCGATGGCTTACGAAAACGGTGAATTCGGCTACGTGGACGCCAGCTACATCAACTGGGGGACGACGGCTTCCGCACCTGCTGCGCCTGCATACAATGCCCGTGATCTTTCCCATTTCGGTTACAGAACCGTGAATACGGCAGGCCGCGGCTGCCTTGTATTCCAGAGCGCCCCCGCAGGGTCCGTGATCAGCGGGTATCAGTTCTGGGACGGCGACAGCATCTATGTCAATCTGACATGGCGTGAACAGGGATATGCGCTGGCCTATTCGAACGGCGTGTATGGATATGTGGATGCCAGTTATATTAACTGGTGAGTCAGGGGGACAGGCTCCGTGACTCATGAGTCACGGAACATGTTCCTGTGACTCGCCCTAACTATTGTAAATTCGAATGAGTCACGGGGACAGGTTCCTTGACTCACACATGTGTGTGAGGAGGAACCTGTCCCCATGACTCACCCGATAAAGATGTCCACAGAATGTTTGGAGGATCTGACCTCATTTTCCTGTCGGAGAGCACAAAATGGCCTTCCCCATGTGTTTTTCAGTGGACAATCACCCGGCCTTATGCTATCATGAATGCGGTAAGAGGGAGTAGCTGGCTGCTTCTGCGGCGACCGGAGACGTCATCACGATACAGGAGCTGCCTGTATCCGGGTCCGGGATAAGGATGTAATCTGATCTGACAGCGAGACTTTTATTATGACGTTGCATGCCCTGCAGCGGTGTAATAAAGGTCTATTTTTATGCCGTCTTATGGGTGAAACCTGCTGTGGAAACAGCGAAATGAATGGAGGAGAAAAAATGCTTATACCAGTGTTACTGTTTATACTTGGCTTTGCCCTGTTGATCCTCGGCGGTGACTGGTTCGTCGACGGAGCAGTCGGGATCGCCCATCGTTTTCATCTGCCGGAGCTGCTGATCGGTGCGACGATCGTTTCTATCGGAACAACCTTGCCGGAGGTCATGGTGTCCGCACAGGCCGCTCTCGCCCGCAACAGTGGTATTTCCTATGGCAATGCCATCGGGTCGATCATCTGTAATACCAGCCTGATCGCGGCCATCACAATTGCGGTGCGCCCGTCTGTGGTGAAACGCAGCACCCTCACGCTGCCGGTCTTTTTCTTTTTTGTCGCTGCCATCTTTTATGCAATTACTGCATATACGACCGGAAGCTTTACCCGCACGACAGGTATGATCCTGCTGGCTGGTTTTATCACCTACATGACCATTTCTGTCCTGCAGATGAAAAAGAATCCTGATAAGGCAGCCAGTTCCGCTTCCAGTGAAAAAAAGGAAGAGGAAGAAAAGCCTGTGTGGAAAAACATCCTGCTGCTGGTCGTCGGCGCAGTGGCCATCGCGTATGGCGCGAACCTGCTGGTCGAAAACGGAACGATCATTGCCCAGGCGCTTGGCGTACCGGATTCTGTGATCGGCCTGACGATGGTCGCGCTGGGAACATCTCTGCCTGAACTCGTTACGGCAATTACATCCCTGATAAAAGGACACGGTTCCCTTTCCCTGGGAAATGTGATCGGCGCGAATCTCTTCAACTTGGTGCTGGTCAGCGGCATCGCCATCACGATCCGTCCGTTCATGCTCCCTGCAGGAAAGACTATCGCGGGAATCAATTCCTCTCTGGCTGTGGACATGCCGGTCATGTTCCTTGTAATGCTGGTGCTGTGCGTCCCGGCCCTGCTCAAAGAGAAGCTTTACAGATGGCAGGGGATCGCACTGCTGGCTGTATATTTTTCCTTTACGGCTTATCAGTTCCTGCTGTGATGAGTCAGAGGGACAGGTTCCTTGACTCACTTGGTGAGTCAAGGAACCTGTCAGATAAATGGGGTCAGGCCCTCGGAGCAAAACGTAACAAAAGAGTGAACAAACC
>JAFWDX010000089.1 GCA_017515945.1 Blautia sp.
GTCACGGGGACAGGTTCCCTGACTCATGAGTCCGGGAACCTGTCCCTGTGACTCCTCCTATAACGCAGGTTATAATTCACGACTTACTGTCCGGATGACTATTTTGTAGCCTATCGCGCTTTGGCGCTCCAGGACAAAATATGTCTCATCGCGCCGGCTTTCACCGGTCGCGTAATCAAGGTCGATCCCCGGCTGGACATTGTAAATAAATACATGAAAGCAAAGGGAAGCGCCGTTATCGTCTGTGGAAAATGCTTCCATCTCCACTCCCCGGGGGAGCAATTCCTTTTCTTTGAAGTAAGGAGTAACTCTGTAGAGCACATGATGGTCTGGCGTGTCCAGATAACGCATCACTTTTTCTTCCCAGGGGAGCATGCTGACCGTGTTCATATGGCGGGTCCCCGTGATCAGGTTCCGTTCATTGGCATTCTGGCCGGTCAGGGCATAGGCGATCAGATGGCAGCGGTTGTAGAGATACGGGGGATCAGAATCAACGATCCCGGGATATTTTTTCTGTATCCATCCGGTGGGTGTAATGCTCCCGATCGAGCCACGGGCACCGGCCGGCATCATGGAATGGTCGAGCATCGCCAGCGCCGGGCCGCATCGGCCAAGGCTGTCCGGAGGACTGTAATGCTCACCGGAAACATGCGACAGTTCCCATTCATTAAAGCCGGGGATCCCTTCGTTCAGGGTCACATAGTCCGCGCCCGCGTAAGCCGGTATGGCTGCCGGAGATGACTGCACGATGCTCTGCGAGCCGTATTGCCTGATGCGGGCATATTCCGGATCAGGCAGGCTGATCAGCTGCGGAACGACAAAGAAGCCCAGAAAGAAGAGAAGTAAAAGGGCGATTCCCGCAAATATTTTGCGCCGCAGGCGTTTTGCTTTTAATGATCTGAGCGTTGCCAGGGTATTGTTGCCTGTACCTGTCAACCTGTAAAACCTCCGTGATTTGTGACTGTGTCTTCACGCCTTTTTATCGGGGCCAGACCTCATCCTGCCATCCGGCAAACGGCCCGCAGGGAATGGTCCCTTCACGTTTCCTGCCGAAGTAATCTTCGTCAAAGACGATGGGCGTGCCGTCGGGATTTTCGTATTTTTCTTCCGGCTCGAAGGCCATGCCCAGGGTGTCTGTGTCGATCTGAGAGCAGGCGAAACCGGCTGTGAGTTCTGCCAGGTTGGATTCAAGGCACCATTTGCCGTCTTTTTCGGTCAGTTTCAGGCTGGCCTCGTTTGTGTCATCGATATGGTTGCAGGTTTCCTTGTTCCAGGGTTTGGCACCGTTAAAATACGCGTTGCCCTTTGCCTGGACGGGAAGCGGGATGTAGTAGCGGTCGCTGGGAACGGAGCCCATGCCGCAGTAGCCGTCAAATTCGCGTTCCCATTCCTCGCGGGTCATGTAGCCGTCATAGGGCTGGATGCCCACGGTGACATTTCCGTCGTCCCATTCACCGCCGCGCATACTCTTTTCCGCTTCGACAAGGAAGGGGTGAACGGGCATCTGGACAAAGATGTTGTTATAAAAGCGCATGTCTCCGTGCAGGATCGTCATGAAGCCGGCGATCTCGGTGCGGTGCGGGACATGGTACGGCGTGTAGCGAGGCGATTTGTAATTGGGGCTGCCGTTGTTTACGCCTGTGCCTACCGCGGTAAAGGAGCCGGCGATCAGATTGTGTACGACAGCCACGCCCTGGGTGGCCAGCTTGAGTGAACGGGTCGAGAGCAGGAGGTTGTTGTCGATCAGGGTCGGGCCGTGGGAAACCTCGATAAAGATATCCTCTCCATAGGCGCCCAGGGCGTCTTTGTGCATCAGATGGGCGGAGGGCAGGGTGTTGTCGTGGAAGAGATTGCGGGTCACACGGGTACCCTGTGCCTGCCAGTCGAGCCAGAGGCCGCGGGTGCAGTGGTGAATATGGTTGCAGCGGTAGATGACGTCGATGGCGGCGTGCATTTTGATCCCGCCGATCTCCGCACCGGCCAGGTTCTGCTTGTTGTTGATGTGATGGATGTGGTTTTCCTCGATCAGCGAAAAGACGCCGCCGAGATGCCCCACGATACCGGTCTGTCCGCAGTCATGGATATGGCATCGCCAGATGTGATGGCTGCCGATCCGTTCCTTTGTCCAGCCTTCCCGCTGGGCCTGGCAGATACAGTCGCGCTCAGTCTGGGTTCCGTCTTTGTACTTCTTGTGCAGCCATTTGTTGTCGTTCTCCGGCTGCAGATATTTGCCGAGGGAGATGCCGCTGCATTTGAACTCAAAGATCTCGCAATCCTCGATGATCCAGCCCTTTGACCAGTGGGGGCCGACCATTCCCTCCTGATAAGCTGTCGGGGGGGCCCACTGGGTGGCAGCCTGACAGATGGTGAAACCGGACAGAGTGATATAGCCGATCCCCTCTTTTTCAGGATAGAAACAGTTCTTGCGGACGGTGATCTCGACGTTTTCAGTATTGGGATCCTTTCCCTGGAAATTTGCGTACAGTACGGTGGCGTCGGCCTCTTCGTCCTGAGCGGTATACCAGGTATAAACGGAAAAATCGGGATCCCAGGAGGTGAGGTTTTTCTTCGGATGATAAACCTCGTCCAGGTCCGTTACTTCGTACATGGACTTCCTGTCCAGAAAAACGTCCCCGAGATGGGCGATGAAGGTGGCGATGAACCAGTCGCCGCTGACCAGGGTCGTAAAGGGATGGCGGTCCGTGAACAGGCTGTTGGGGATCCGGACGCTCCAGACATTTCCATCCACCTGTTCCCAACCGGTCACACGCTCAGCGCCGGTGATGACGGCGGTGCCTTTCTTTTCAGCACGGTAGGTGATCCGGGCGTCCGGGGTGCCGGCACAGACCGGATTGACGGACTCGCGATACACGCCTGGACGAACGACCACTTCATCGCCCGGCTGTGCGCGGTCCGCGGCCTCCTGTATGGTGAGGAAAGGGCTGGCTGCGCTGCCGTCGCCTGTAGTGTGCGCGGCCTGGTCTACATAATAAATCATTTGCTTTGTTCCTCCTTTATTATGGGAAACATGTAATCTTTGTAACTGTTCAGTTACGAGGCCAGGCGCAGGCTCCTTTCGTCGCATTGGAAGTGCGCCTCCCAAGGGACGCCTTCGGTGTCGCAGTCAATGCGAGGTGCTGACTGAACAGTTACGAAAGAGGTTCTGTATACAATGAAAGCCCTCGGCCGGCTGGCGGAGGGCTTTTACGGGGCTTGCCCTGTTGTTGCGTATGATCGTAGCTGTTCAGTCGCAAGTTCCTTCACAGTTACGAATGATCTTGCTTGTTCCTTTCGCATCAGGGGTGTCACGGTAAATGTGAGGTACTGTCGGAACAGGAACGATGCCTCCTGAATTACATGCAGGTATATCCGCCGTCTACCGGAAGCATCACACCGGTGACATAGGAGGAAGCGGGGGAGGCCAGGAAGATCGCGGCGGTATCGAGTTCACCTTCATTGCCGTAGCGCTCCTCGGGGATCATGGTGCGGGCATTCTGCTGGAAGAAGTCGCTGTTGAGGGTCTCGACGGTCAGTGGGGTGTAGAAATAGCCGGGGCAGATCGCGTTGACGGTGATGCCGTATTTGCCCCATTCGGCTGCGAGGGCACGGGTCAGGTTGACGACGCCGCCCTTGGCTGCGTGATACGGAGCGGAGCCGGCGATCTTGTTGCCGACCAGGCCGTACATGGAGGCAATGTTGATGATCCGGCCGTATTTGGCGGGAATCATGGCCTTTTTCGCAACGGCGCGTGCCACGCGGAAAGTGCCGAACAGGTCGATCTGCATTTCGTTGCCGAACTGCTCGTCGGTGATGTCCTCAGCCGGTGCCACTGCGCCTGTACCGGCGTTGTTGATCAGGATGTCGATCCTTCCGAACTCGGCCAGGATCGTATCCACGGCGGCTTCCACACCGGCGGTATCGGTGATGTCACACTGTACGCCGATGGCTTTGACGCCATAGGTGTCCGCGATTTCTTTCGCGACCTCGTCGATCATGTTCTTACGGCGGGCGAGGGCCACGATGTTGGCACCCTGGTTGGCGAGAGCCCTGGCCATCTGTACGCCGAGTCCGCTGGAGCAACCTGTCACGAGAGCGGTCTGACCTTTCAAGTCGAAGTAATTTTTCATGATGAATGCTACCTCCTGTCTGGCGAATTTAGTTATTGTAAATGTATCGTAACAAAACTGCAGGTAAATGTCAATTCAGACCAAGGTGAGATGAGATTTGGCTATCCGGTAGGAAAATGGGGTCAGGCCCGCCACCGTTCGTCAGGGATCCAACCCAGGCTAACTCACTTAAAGCACACTTTTATTTACATAAGGGTGGAGAAGCACACAAAAGGACCGTCCCTCTGTTACACCGTAGAAAGATCCCACGGTTCATGGATCTTCGGCACATCGCTGATCAGCCGTTTGGTATAGGCTGCCTGCGGATACAGGATCACCTGGTCCGCCTTGCCGGATTCCACAAATTTTCCGTGCTCCATGATGTATACGGAATCGGAAATGTAATAGGCGAGTCCGATATCATGGGTGATGAAAATGATCGTCATGTCTGTCTCATTGCGCAGATTCAGCAGCATGTCCAGGATCGTGGCACGGGAGCAGGCATCGATCATGCTGGTGGGTTCGTCGGCCAGCAGGATTTCGGGCTTGAGAAGGAAGATGCGCGCGATCATCAGGCGCTGCATCTGCCCGCCGGAAAGCTCAAACGGATACTTGTTCGTAAGCTCGGCAAACTTCAGGTTTACGAACGAACACGCCTCGGTCATCATGGCGGTTTTCTGATCCTTCGACAGATTTCGTCCGCCGCTCATGTTGATGCAGTCAAGCAGGACCGAATCGATCTTGTGGAAGACATTGTAGCTGGAAAACGGATCCTGGAAGATGGCCTGGATGCCCCGCCAGTATTCTTTTTTCTTTGCGGAGGTGGAAATATCCCGAGGCTCCCCTTTGAAAAATATCTCGCCCTCTGACGGCTCCAGCAGTCCCAGCAGCATTTTGGACAGGGTCGTCTTTCCTGAACCGGACTCACCGACGATGGAGATCAGTTCTCCTTTGTGAAAATCAAAATCCACATGATCTACAGCCACTGTGGTGGTTTTGCCTGTGTGAAACACCCGGGTCACGCCCCGGCCGGAAAGGCACAGCGGCTCCTGGGAGAAATCCTTGTTGCGGTCACCTCCGAAGGTAACGCTCTCACGTGTATCCTGCGGCTGAGCGACGGCGGTGTTTTCATCAATCTTCATTTTTGTACACCTCCCTGAGCTGCTCTTCGCTGAAACGGCAGCGATAAGTGCGGCCTTCACCGATATCACGCAGAGCCTGGGCATCGATCTTACATGCGGGAACGGCGTATCTGCACCGATCCGCAAAGCGGCACCCGGCAGGCGGATGTTTAAGGTTCGGCGGTGTGCCGGGGATGGCCGTGAGCTTTACGTCGCGGGTGCCTTCTTCCGGCACGAGGATGGAGCGCATCAGACCGCGGGAATAGGGGTGAATGGGGTCAAATACCATCTGGCTGGCAGAGCCCCGCTCCACGATCTGGCCGGCGTACATGACCATGATGTCGTCGGTCACATTGTACAGCAGCGGAAGCTCATGGGTGATAAAGATCATGCTCTTGACCAGTCCCTTGGCCATCATGTCCTTCATCATCTTGATGACCATCTTCTGGCTGGTGACGTCCAGCGCGCTGGAGGGCTCGTCGGCGATGAGGACCTTGGGGTTCAGGATGGTGGAGATGGCGATGACGACACGCTGACGCATACCACCGGAGAGCTCCACCGAATATTTGTCCAGAGCCTCGACAGGCAGGCCAAGCAGGGCGAAGCGCTCCTCGGCCATGCTGCGGATCTCTTTTTTGCTCATCTGGATCTCATGGGCCCGCATCACGTCCTCGATAAAACGGCCGACTTTACGGGTCGGATTCATGGCGTTCATGGCCGCCTGGGGAATGTACGCGATCTCGCTGCCCAGGATCGTCTTACGGACCGTATCGGGATCCAGATCGGAAATGTTTCTGCCGTCGACGATGATCTCGCCGCTTGTATAATGCAGAGGCGGGAAATAATAGCCCATCAGACTCAGCGCCAGAGTAGACTTGCCGCAGCCGCTTTCACCGGCGATGCCCAGGCTTTTCCCTTCCTCGATATCCAGGGAGACATGGTCCACGCTGTAGACGTCCTCTCTCTGACGGGTGATATATTTGGTGGTAAGTCCGTGGACCTCCAGAATTTTTTTAGCCATCGTTTCTCCCTCCTCAATCACGCAGTGTCGGGTTGAACACCTGGTCCAATCCCGTATTCATCAGGTTAAGGCTGAAGGAAATGAGCGCAATGACCAGGATGACCGGGAAATAAGCCCACCAGGCATTACTGGAGGTGTATGCGCCGAAAAGCTTGGCCCAGTTCATCATCAGGCCCAGGGTCGGCACGTCGGTGGTCCTCGGTCCCAGTCCCAGGAGGCTTAACTGTGCCTCAGCCAGGATCCCGCTGGACACCTGCAGGATAAAGGCCATGACAACATAGGAAGCAATATACGGGAGAATGTCCGTGGCAATGATCCGCACCAGACTGTGCCCGGAAAGCTTGGACAGGTTCACGTGATCCCGGTTCCGCAGGGAAATGACCTGACTGCGGACGGATCTGGCTGTCCAGACCCAACTGGTAAAGCCGATGACCAGCGCACAGGTGGTGATGCCGCGGGCGGCCTGCCCGATGGAGAAATAGATGAGGATCAGCAGCACAAAGCCGGGAATGACGGTAAACAGGTTGGCGATGAACATCAGGATATCGTCCACCCAGCCGCCGATATAGCCGGCCAGCAGTCCGACCGTCAGGCCCAGGAGCGTGGCAACGGTGCCGGCGATCAGGCCGATGATAAGGGAAATGCCCGTGGCCTTTACCAGCTCGGTCAGTGTATCACGCCCGAAATTGTCCGTCCCCAGCGGGAGCGTGAGGGCATTGGCCACCTCGTCCACCTTCACGAAGTCGCTGCCGCTGATGTCCTTGGAATCATCCTCTCCACGGCTCACCGTCATTTTCACATTCAGCGAGGCGCCGGTGATGCTGCGGTTCAGACGCTTGAGGATATTGCGCTGACCGATGGTGGCGAAGCCGGGATATTTTGCCTTCTTGACTTCTTTTTCGTCATAGTTTTCAGTCCAGGCAGCGATCAGTTCATCCAGTTTATCGTCGGAGGTATCGAGCCCTTCCACATCGGCGCCCTTCGCCATCAGGAATTCGATGATGGTCACACGGTCGGCCATGGGGATCAGATCCTCCATACGGTTGGCAGCCGCCTCGGGCAGCTCCATCCGATAGGTTGTCGCGTTGTTGGCGTCATAGACGGAAACATAGGTCCCCGGCGACAGGAAGCCCTTTCCAAGACTCAGGAGCGGATCCCTTGTAATGAAATAGGGATAGATCAGTACCGTGAGCAGGATCGAGAAAAAGATGATAAATCCCACCAGAAAACGCGGGGAACGGAAAACGTTCCTA
>JAFWDX010000005.1 GCA_017515945.1 Blautia sp.
CGTAAACAAATATCACCAACGAGCCGTTCTCCGATGCACGGAGAACGGTTTTCTCTATTTATACCAGAGGGTCTAAATACGTGGAAATCTTTGCTTCCACGTATTTCAGGCGCTCCATTTTATCTATGGAAGGACAGCGAAAGCTATGGCTGATCAGTTTCACGGGATACTTGAGGATGCGGTGGCACGGATCGCCCCACCGGACCGGGAGGCGATGCACCTTGCCAGAAAGCATCTGGACGGCCTTATCAAGCCGGCAGGCAGCCTCGGGGATCTCGAGATCATCGGAGAACGTATAGCCGGTATGACCGGAAATGTTATCAACCATGTTGATAAAAAGGTGCATTTTCTCTTCGGTGCGGACAACGGGGTATACGATGAGGGGGTATCCGGTACCCCGCAGCATTTCACAGGGATGCTGATGAGATTATATGCCGGCCGCAGAGGATGCTGCATCGATACATTTTGCAAAAAGGCGGAGGTGGATCTCCGCCTTTTTGATCTGGGTATTAAAAACATGACGCCCTGTCCGGGGATCGATTCATCTCACAGACTTATGCCTGACGGGACAGGAAATATCGTCCGGGAGCGGGCCATGCCGCCCGAGACAACCCGCATGGCTGTGGAATTTGGCATCACCCTCGTCCGGGACGCGGTGAAGGACGGATATCGCCTCTTCGGCACCGGCGAGGTTGGCATGGGCAATACGACGACGGCCACCGCCTGCATCATGGCATGCCTTGGCCGGACGGACGAGAGCCTGGTCGGACGCGGCGGGGGACTGACGGATGAGGCCTTTGCGAAGAAGAAAGACGTCATCGCACGCGCGCTTGCCCTGCACGGCCTGGGCAGTGTCGGTGCCACGCCTGACGCTGCCACCGGCGACGTCGCGAACCACATTGGCACAGACGGACACAGTCCCAG
Organism: Blautia sp.; assembly: GCA_017515945.1. Classification (GTDB taxonomy): domain Bacteria; phylum Bacillota; class Clostridia; order Lachnospirales; family Lachnospiraceae; genus Blautia_A. The sequence continues at coordinate 925 of JAFWDX010000005.1, forward strand.
TATTGACTCCGGCGGCATCTCACATGACAGTGTCACCGACGGGCACATTCTCAGCATTGACGCCGGCGGCATCTCACATGACAGTGTCACCGGCGGGCACGCTCTCAGCATTGACGCCAGCGGCATCTCACATTGCTGTGTCACCGACGGGCACGCTCTCAGCATTGACGTCGGCGGCACAACACATGACAGTTTCACCGACGGGCACATTCTCAACATTGACGCCGGCGGCACAACACATGACAGTTTCACCGACGGGCACATTCTCAACATTGACGCCGGCGGCACAACACCGTCCGGGGCTTCCTCCTGCGGCAGCGCCTCGCCGCTTGAGATTCTCTCCTGCGTCGGCGGCCTGGACATCGCCGCCATGACAGGCGTATTCATCGGCGCAGCTGCGTACCGGGTACCGGTCGTTGTGGACGGCATGATTGCCGCCTCGGCCGCCCTGCTGGCAGAACGCTTCGCACCCGGCACCCGGGCATACATGTTCGGTTCCCACAACTCCACAGAGCCCGCTTTTATGGCTGCGGCGCAGGAACTGGGGCTATCGCCCCTGCTCAACCTCCGGCTGCGCGTCGGCGAAGGGACCGGCTGTCCCCTCGCGATGCAGATTATCGAAGACGCGCTGTATGCCATGAATAATATGGCTTCCTTTAAGGAGGAAGCGCTGGAGGATAATTACCGCAGTGAACTGAAATTTTAACGGCATAGAAATGAGTCAGGGGTCCATCAATGACTCACTCAAGGAACCTGTCCCCCTGACTCATTCTTTAAGCTTCCTCTACCAGCTTCTGCATCTCATCCCACAGCCCGTCCAGGCATTCAATGGTCTTCACATACAATGCATACTTCCTGTCATAGATCTCCGCCAGTTCCTGATTCGGCAGGATCGCCTCGTGGACATCCGTCATGGCCGTGATCGCCTCGCTCAGCGTCGAATACTCTCCAGTAGCGACGGCGGCGGCGATAGCGCAGCCGAGCGCGCCAGCTTCATCCACGGCGACGGTTTCCACCGGGATCTTCATGATATCAGCGAACATCTGGGCCCAGACGGCGGATTTCGCCGCGCCACCGGAAAGGCGGATGGCTCTGGGCGGTTCTTCGCGGGTGGCGAGAAGCTTCTCCAGATGATAGCGGTGGCAGAAGGCGATCCCTTCATATACGCTGCGTGCCATGTGTTTTCTGGTATGGGACACATTGAGTCCCACAAACGCTGCTTTGGCGTTGGGGTGCACATTGGACGCCATCAGGAAGGGAAGGAACACCGGCACAAAGGCATGTGGGCCGATCTCTTCCACCCAGCCGTTGACGATCTCATAAATACTCTGTCCGCTGGCTTTGGCCTGCTCCCTGGCTTCGGCGAGGAGCTGTTTGACGAACCATTCATTGTTGCCGGCGCTGGTGGCGCTGGATTCCTCGATCAGGTAATATTCCGGCAGGGCAAAGAGGGAATTCATCTGCACCTGTCCGCCCAGCACGGGCGTCTTGCGGATATATTCATTGATGGACCAGGTGCCGGCGATCATGCAGATGAGATCCGGGTCGATAACACCGGAGGCTACCGCGCAGGCATTGATGTCAAAGAAGCCGCCCACCACGGGGGTTCCTTCCTTCAGCCCTGTCTTTGCGGCCGCTTCGGCGGTCACATGGCCGGCGATCTCATCGGCGCGCACCAGTGGCGGAAGGGCCTCAAACACCTCCGGAATGCCGAAGAGTTCCAGCAGGTCTTTGTCATACGCGCGGGTGTTGAGGTTCATGAAATTGGCGCCGGAATAATCCGTGATCTCGCCCCGGGCCTCTCCCGTCAGGCGATAGCGCACATAGTCCTTGCACTCGAACACATATTTGATATTCGCATAGTTTTCCGGCTCATTGTCCCGGATCCAGGCCAGCAGGGCCACCGGCTGGCAGTTCATGATGTGCTGGCACGAAAGCGCAAAGACCTTTTCCTCGGTACCGTCCGCACGCCACTGATCCACATATCTGTAGGCTCTGTTGTCGGTTGAAATGATGCCGTTGCGCACAGGCCGGTCATTCTTTCCCCAGAGATAGAGTCCCTTGCCGTGGCCGCAGATGCCCAGTCCGGCAATCTGCTCCGCAGGAATACCGGTCTTTTCCAGCACTCCGCGCACGACTGCGCAGTTGGCCTCCCACATCTCTTCCATGTCCCTCTCAATGAATTCGGGCTTTGGCGTGAGGGCTGCCGTATCCACGCTGCAGCTGCCGAGCTGATTTCCTTCTCTGTCAAAGACGGCCGCCTTTGTAGTGGTGCCGCCGTTATCCAATCCAATATAATAATTCATACTGCCCGCTCCTTTTTAAAGGAGCCTCCAGATACGTAGTACTCCACGTATTCAGAGGCTTTACATTGTTACTTATTATACTCGCGCGATCAAACGTACCTGATTCGCGCGGTATATGCAGAGACTCTAAATACGTGGAATCAAAGATCTCCACGTATTTAGACCCTCTAATATAGCTACTGTTCACGTTCTGACTGAAACGGGATACATATAAGGAGAAGCCAGTCTCCACGATTCACCCGTAACTTATCTCCACCTGGTTACTTCAGCCGGGCTTCGATTCCGTTCACGGCAAGCGAAGCCGGATGGATCGGTATGATCATCGTCCAAAAAATGCACGACGCCAAGACACCTGGCTCTCTTGGAACGCGGGCGATGAGTCAAGGAACCTGTCCCCCTGAC
>JAFWDX010000090.1 GCA_017515945.1 Blautia sp.
CTGTTCAGTCACAAGCTCCTTCACAGTTACGAGGCCAGGCGCAGGCTCCTTTCGTCGCATTGAAAGTGCGCCTGGCCTTGGCTATTGAGCTTTTGTTCCACGCACCTCGCAGTAAATGCGAGGTGCTGACTGAACAGTTACAATTATACTAAAGAATCTTAAGATGTGACAATCTTTGATACATGTATTAAGACCCTATGGCATATTATAGCATAGGATAAATATAATTTCACGACACTTTTCAGTCAGCACCTCACATATACTACGGCATCACAGGCGTTCCCTGGCAGGTACGTGAGAAAAAGGCTGAACAGCAGAGGGGAAATAAAATGAAATCCATGGAAATATGGTTGAAAAACACACCCGTTTTGCTTATAGAGCCAGACGGAACATGCAGGATCCTTGACTTTGACCGCCTTCCTTTCGGGCTGCGCCGTGAGAAACTGTTTTATCCGGATTTTTACGAGTGGGCTTCAAACCGGTCTTTGTCCATCGGCAGAAGCCATGCAAAAGAAATCCTGAACGCATTCCGACTTTCGCAGACAAGTCGTTTCGAAGTATGTATGGCATGCCGGGGACTAAGCCTGCAGGACGCCTACTGGATCAGACAAGCCGATGATCTGACACGTTGGGAGGATGTCTCATTATTTACACACCCCCCTTCCCTTTACATTGCAGGCATTTCGCTTTCCGGTGACGCTTCGCTTTACCCGCTCGGGGTACATCGTCCTTCTCCGGTCCATACCCCTGAGCTGACTACGCTGGGCGTAAATGCCAAGGGCTGGTTCAGGGAAGACGGTATCCATTATCTGTATAAGATCGGGAAAAATGAACTCGCCGCAGCCAGGATCCTTCAGGCTCTGGATTTTCCTCATCTGACTTACACGTATGTCGATGAAAATGCCAGGGAAAAATATCTGACTCCTGCTCGAAGAGATTGGCTCAGATCCACCGGAGAAGAGCTGGTGAGATCCGCTCTGTTTACGGGTCCGGATCGCTGCATGGTTACATTTGAAGAATTCCGCACCTTTTGTGATCATTATGGGCTGAACGCTTATGAGCAGGCCGTCAAAATTGATGAAAAGGCGTGGTTGCAAATGCAGGTCGCCGATTATATTCTCAATAACAGTGACCGGCACGAACAGAATTGGGGTTTTTTCATGGATCCTGATACCGGCAAGATCTCAGGATATTGCCCTTTGTTTGACCATGACCGTTCGTTTTCCATGCAGGAAGGCCTGCTCTCTCAGACCACCCAGGACTATATAACCCTGGAGGCTGCCGGTATGGCTGCGCAGAGGCAATTAAAGGCAGATATGGGGCCGCTTCTTGAAATGAGCTGTCCGGCATTTCTTGATGAGCAGCGGTGGGAAGCCGTCCTGAACAGATGTCGTAAGCTGGATTTATTGTCACATTCACATTGAAACCGATAAAAAACTCCCCGTCAGCATTTCCACGCCAAACAAATGGAGGTAAAATGATGAACAGCACAGAAAGTCAAAAAAGAAAGAAAAAACTATGGAAGATCCCTGTCGCGCTTCTTCTGCTGATCCTGCTTGCTGCCGGCGCATATGTCCTGTATGCGTTCGCATCCTACAGCCGGATCGAGGATAATCAGGAGCTGGAAGTACAGGGCAGCGTCTCTCAGGCTCTCGCCGCGGATACAGAGTATACCGCTGTTTCCTATAATATCGGCTTTGGAGCCTACACAGCCGACTTCACATTTTTCATGGATGAGGGCAAAGAAAGCCGCGCCCGCTCCAAAGACAGCGTCATCACTTGTGTCAACGGGACAGCTGATACAGCTCTCTCCTATGACCCGGATTTCGTCCTCTTCCAAGAGGTGGATACCGATTCAACCCGGAGCTGGCACGTGGATCAGACAGGCCTGATCAAGGACAGATTCAGCCAGGAGGGAGACTTTGACAGTGTGTTCGCGCAGAATTATCATTCGATCTACCTGATCTATCCGTTCACCAAACCTCACGGAGCTTCCAATTCCGGGCTCCTGACCATGAGCCGTGCGGATATCACCAGTGCTGTGCGCAGAAGCCTTCCCATCTCCACGGGCTTTAAAAAATTTCTGGATCTGGATCGCTGCTACTCGATCTCCAGGCTCCCTGTGGAGAACGGAAAAGAGCTGGTGCTGATCAACGCCCATCTGTCCGCCTACGGCACCGACGCCGCCCAGGGAAATGCCCAGCTGGAGATGCTGTTCGAAGATATGCAGAAAGAATATGAGAAAGGCAACTACGTCATCTGCGGAGGAGATTTCAACCATGATTTTACCGGGGACTCTGTGGCTGCCTTTAACGCCGGCAACGAAAAAACCTACAGCTGGTGCCATCGCTTCCCGGATGAGATCATACCGGAGGGCTTTTCCAGATGCATAGACTATGCCGAAGGTCTGACAGCAACCTCGCGCTATACCAATGAGCCCTACAGTGAAAACAGCTTTGTGGTCATCCTGGACGGATTCATTGTATCGGACAACGTGGAATGTACTTATGTTCAGAATATACAGACAGGCTATGAGTACACGGATCATAATCCGGTAGTCATGAAGTTCTCTCTGAAATAAACGTAATTGCGAAGAGGCCTGTGCCTGTACAGTGACACATAATCGAAAAACTGCACCTGGTTACTTCCGGCAGGGAAGCAACCA